>JBDRWD010000056.1 GCA_039802205.1 candidate division WOR-3 bacterium | reverse complement strand
ACAAATTGAAAAAGAATCAAGAGACAAATCCATTTTTATCACCCCCACCTTAATCCTCCCCCATCAAAGGGGGAGGAAAAAGTGAGGAGTACTCAGTAAATAAAATTGTCCAGGCTTTTTCTAATCACTTATCTCTATCTCTGGTTCTATGAGTATGGGACAGATAATCGATTTTGATATCATACATTCTTGCCCTGCCTCTTGAATCAAATTGAGAATTTTTTCTTTTATATTTTTTTCACATATGGTGATAATTGGTTTAATCAAAATCTCACTAAACACAAAATCTTTATTTTTCAAATGCGCCTTACCAACTGCATGACTTCTATATGCTGCAATAATTAGATTCTCTTTCTCAAGCAACCATAAAAATGTCGTTGCCAAACAGAGTTCAATCGCTGCAACAAAAAGGTGCTGAGGACTCCAGAATTCTTTTCTTCCACCAAATTCAGGAGCGCAGCCTGAAATAATATCGGGCTTATCTGAACTATACAGAATAAATTGTTTTCCAGCAATAAAATTAAGATTTGATTCAAATTCATAAATTCTGGGCTGTAGATTGCCATATTTTTTAGCAAGCCAACCACCCTTTTTTATTTTTTTTGGGAAAAGCCCTCAATAGCTTTAAGCCCTTCAACAAATTCAGGGAAGATTTCAATCTTACTTATTGTCTCATCACCTTGATGGGGCGCTTCAGATTTTGTTTTATATGGCGAGTGGACAATGCCAATCGGTTTAAACGTCGAATTTCTTAAATCCATTTTTCTTTAATATCTTTTTAATTTTATCAATACTCTTTTCGACAAAGATCAAGTGAGAAAGACATCTACAGTCCGAACTGCCGAATCTTCTGATATACTCAGCGCCATTTTCAAGAAAAAGTTGTGCCATTGTACATTCACTTTTTGAACCTATCCATACTTCCTTTACTTTTACACCCTGGCTCATTAAAAGAAAATCAATATGCCAGAATTTCTTTTTTTGATTTGATAGATGTCTATTTATTCTTTGAAGCATATTCTTTCTTGCCGAGCCCAGATAGATATAAAGACCTTTGTTAAATTTTAATTTTCCAAGTCTACCAATAATAATTGTTTGACTTATCTGATTTATAATCAAAAGTATATAACTTTTTTTATTCATTAAGATTATCTTGTTTTTTACTACCGCGCACCCTTTCATCAATATTTTTGCATATATCCATCAATATTTTTGCTGCCTCTGAATCAGAATGTGATTCAACCAATGGTTTGCCAATATCCGTGCTCTCTACGATATGGGGGTCTAATGGAATTCTGCCTAAAAATGGTATACCCAGTTCTCTTGCTGCCTTTTCGCCACCCCCGGCTTTGAAGATATCTATTTCTTTGCTACAGTGTGGGCAGACAAAACCGCTCATATTTTCCAATATCCCAAGAATTGGTGTTGATAGTTGGTGCAGAAAGTGGACACACTTCCTTGAATCAAGTAAGGCAATATCCTGCGGTGTAGTAACAATGATTGTACCAGTTAGGTTACGGATTAATTGAATGACTGATAATGGTTCGTCGCCGGTGCCCGGCGGTGAATCAACAATTAGGTAATCAAGTTTACCCCAGTTTATTTCAGCAAGGAACTGCTTCAATACACTCATCTTCAAAGGACCACGCCAGTTTACAGGTGTATCTGCATTCTGTAGTAATGAAGCCATTGAAAAGGCAACGAGATTTGAATTAACGGTAAATGGTAATATTCCATCTTCATCCATCATAGGCGGTCTGCCTTCAAATCCGAGCATCTTGGCAACTGAGGGACCATGAATATCAGCATCCAAAATACCAACTTTGGCACCAAGTTTGCCCAAGCCCGCAGCAAGATTTACCGCCACAAAACTCTTGCCAACACCTCCTTTATTAGAGAGCACAAGAATCTTGGCGGTTATCTGCGTCATATTTTTTTCTAAAAGTATTTCTAACCTTTTTAATTCTTCTTCTGGGACTTTCAATTTAGCCTTTCTTTCTTTTTATTTTAAGAAAGCAACAATTTTATTCACCCTACAGAAGTTTTCAATAGCGGAAAATGTTTAAACCCATTAGCCATAAATTTCTTCTTTATTGAAAATGATAACCATTGTCATTAATATTATAATCAAAAATTTATAACAAATTAAAGGTAAAAATAAAAAACCCGGCGACGACCTACTCTCCCGTGCCGTTACCAGCACAGTACCATCGGCCCTGGTGGGCTTAACTTCTCTGTTCGGAATGGGAAGAGGTGTTTCCCCACCGGTATTGCCGCCGGGAATTTTATATGAATTCTAAAAAATGGCGGAAGGGAGTCCAAGTCGCACGGCTGATTAGTACCACTCGGCTCAATGCATTGCTGCACTTACACCTGTGGCCTATCAAACCGGTAGTCTACCGGTAGCCTTCAGGTCAACCCAGAGTTGCCCCTGGGTTGAACGGGAGACCTAATCTTGAGGTGGGCTTCCCACTTAGTTGCTTTCAGCGGTTATCCCATCCGGACATGGCTACCGAGCGGTGCTCCTGGCGGAACAGCTCGTGCACCAGAGGTCCGTCCATCCCGGTCCTCTCGTACTAGGGACAGCTCCTCTCAAGTCTCCTACGCCCACGGTGGATAGAGTCCGAACTGTCTCACGACGTTCTGAACCCAGCTCACGTACCGCTTTAACGGGCGAACAGACCGACCCTTGGGACCTTGTCCAGCCCCAGGATGCGATGAGCCGACATCGAGGTGCCAAACCGGGCCGTCGATGTGAACTCTCGGGCCCGATCAGCCTGTTATCCCCGGAGTACCTTTTATCCGCTGAGCGATGGCCCTTCCACACGGGACCACCGGATCATTAGGCCCCACTTTCGTGTCTGCTCGGCCTGTCGGCCTCACAGTCAGGCTCCCTTATGCCCTTACACTCCACGTGCGATTACCGTCCGCACTGAGGGAACCTTTGGGCACCTCCGTTACTTTTTAGGAGGCGACCGCCCCAGTCAAACTGCCCACCTGCCACTGTCTCCACCATTCCACATGGTGGATTAGAACCTCCGACAGAACAAGGGTGGTATTTCACTGGCGGCTCCATCCCAACTGGCGTCGGGACTTCATAGCCTCCCACCTATGCTACACATGTCCTGCAAAGATTCAATGGCAAGCTGCAGTAAAGGTTCACGGGGTCTTTTTGTCCTACCGTGGGTAGGCGGCATCTTCACCGCCACTACAGTTTCGCCGGGCCCCTTGTCGAGACAGCGCTCCCGTCGTTACACCATTCGTGCAGGACGGAACTTACCCGCCAAGGAATTTCGCTACCTTAGGACCGTTAGAGTTACGGCCGCCGTTTACCAGGGCTTCAGTCGGAAGCTTCTCCTGACTTGCGCCAGGATAACCTCCTCCTTTAACCTTCTGGCACCGGGCAGGTGTCAGTCCCTATACTTTGCCTTACGGCTTAGCAGAGACCTGTGTTTTTGTTAAACAGTCGCGGGAGCCCTTTCACTGCGGCCCGCTACTCATCATAGCGGGCACCCCTTCTCCCGAAGTTACGGGGTTAGATTGCCGAGTTCCTTAACAAGGGTTCACCCGAGCACCTGTGGATATTCACCTCGCCCACGTGTGTTCGTTTCCGGTACGGACACCCGTGGTCTCTCCCATAGAGGTTTTTCTCGGCTGAATCTCGAGGCGGGTTTATGGCCCTTTTGGGCCTCCCCATCATACCCCAAGGTTAAGAACCTCCGGATTTGCCTGGAGATTCCCTTGAAGTATTTGGACCCTGTATTCCAACACAGGGACCGCCTCTACCATCAGCGTCACCCCATAGGTGATAACGAGACCACAGATGGTAGCCGAATGTTGACGGCTTTCCCATCACCTACGCCTTTCGGCCTCAGCTAAGGATCCGACTAACCCTGGGCGGATTAACCTTCCCCAGGAACCCTTGGGCTTTCGGTGTCCGGGTTTTTCACCCGGATTATCGCTACTCGTGCCGGCATAATCACTTCCGTTTCGTCGACCCTGTCTCGCGACAGAGCTTCGACCTACAACGGAACGCTCCCCTACCCCTCCCAACCTTAACGGTTGAGAAGCCACAGCTTCGGTGGTTGGCTTGAGCCCCGGTAAATTTTCGGCGCAAGACGACTCGGCTGGTGAGCTGTTACGCACTCTTTAAATGATGGCTGCCTCTAAGCCAACATCCCAGATGTCTGAGTCATCTCACATCCTTTCCCACTTAGCCAACGCTTAGGGACCTTAGCTGGTGGTCTGGGTTATTCCCCTCTCGGCGATGGAGCTTATCCCCCACCGCCTCTTTCCTGGGCTTTTAAGTGGTAGCATTCGGAGTTTGGTTAGATTTGAACCCCGAAGGGTTCTCTTCTATCCAGTGCTCTACCACTACCACTGAACACCCAAGACTGCCCCTAGAGGCATTTCGGGGAGAACCAGCTATCACCCGGTTTGGTTAGCCTTTCACTCCTACCCACAGTTCATCCGAGGATATTTCAACATCCACCGGTTCGGGCCTCCATTCCGTGTCACCGGAATTTCACCCTGACCATGGGTAGCTCACCGGGTTTCGGGTAATGCCCCAACCTACTAATACGCCCTATTTGGACTCGGTTTCCCTACGCCTCCTCCCACTACTTTCATAGTGGGATTAAGCTCGCAGGTTAGGACAACTCGCCGGCTCATTATGCAAAAGGCACGCAGTCATTCGACGCACCTACCTGATTACTCAGGTAGGGGTCAAACTCCTGCTGATTGTAGGCGCATGGTTTCAGGTTCTATTTCACTCCCCGCCAGGGGTTCTTTTCACCTTTCCCTCACGGTACTGGTGCACTATCGGTCATCCAGGAGTATTTAGCCTTACCCAGTGGTTTGGGCAGATTCACACAGGATAACCTATCCCGTGCTACTTGAGAATCCAGCCCGTGAAGACCTCTGGAATTTCGCCTACTGGGCTATCACCATCTATGGCTCTCCTTTCCAGGAAGATTCGGCTATTCCGAGGTTTTGTAACTTCACCACCCTCAGGACAGATCGGGTGCGGCTGGACCTCACAACCCCGACTGCACAACGCCTGTCCGCTTTAACATGCAGTTCGGTTTGGGCTTTTCCGATTTCGCTCGCCGCTACTCTCGGAATATCTTTTCCTCGGGGTACTGAGATGTTTCACTTCCCCCGGTTGGCCTTCTCCGCGCAAGGCGGAGAATATCCTGTGTTTCCACAGGATGGGTTTCCCCATTCGGGAATCGCCGGGTCAACGGATGTTCGCTCCTCACCGGCGCTTATCGCAGCCTACCACGCCCTTCATCGCCTCTGGATGCCAAGGCATCCCCACATGCGCCCTTAGTAACTTGAACCCACGACCTTCCGCCAATTCTTATAAATTTTCAAAGACCATAGATATGGCAACGCCATATCTTTAAGTGCCCCGATTACTCGGAGCTCAGGTCAGAATCCTTTTTCCCCTCGGCAATATATATTATACCTAATTCTTTAAAAAAGTCAAGGGTAAAAAAGCATGGAACAAATTATATCCAATAATGAGACAAAGTCAATACCTGATTGTTTATTAAAAATAAAACCTTCCACCCAACCCTCCTTCGATATCAAAATCAGTAGCAGGTAGAATATTCACTACCGGATATAATTCTAAGAAAATACCGAACCGCGAAATACCATATTCAATACCGCCTCCCAACCTTAAGCCGATATTCAATTCAGTATTTTGGTCGGCTTCGTTCTCCTTAAATTTGAACCTACCACCAATTCCGAGAAAAGGAGTGAGATTTTTGATTTCCCGTTGCTCTCCATTCATCTCATCTGTCCAGCGCAAAACCGTGGGAAAAAGGAATTGATAATCACCCGTGAGATGGAGTCGGGGATTATCACCGATTGACCAACCAACATTCCCAGCTAATGCGGAATTTCGAGCAAGAATAAATTTTAAAGTAAAACCAGTGGGACTGCCGATGATAATCCCCACGCCCAGCCTTTCACAGAAAATGGGATTGATTATTCCAGCGATCAATGCAACGATAATAATTATTTTATTCATAGGAATCTATCCTTAGTGGCATCAACAGATATATTAAGTTATCCAATGATTTAGACTTAATAAGAGCAGCCGTGGAGGGTGAGGTCAGCTGGAGGAGAATCTCTCCACCCGGGATATGTCTAATGATCTCCAAAAGAAAGCCTGCGTTGAACCAGATAGACATTTTTTCACCCTCATAAAGACATGCAACTTCTTCCCGGGCTTCACCAAAATCCGGTGAGGAAGCAAACAAAAGAAGTCTTTCACCAGAGAATTCAAATTTAACACTTTTGATAGTGGGACTGGAAACGAGCGAAACTCTTTTTAATGCTCCCTCCATGATATCTTTTTCAATTGTACAGGTACCGGGGAAGACCTTAGGTATTACACTTTCATAATTAGGATATGGACCTTCAATTAATCGAGCGATAATGCTGGTATTGGAAAATTTTAAACCTAACATCCTTTCTTCAATAAAGATCTCTATTTGTTCTTCAGGATGGGCGACATCTACTAAATCGAAAACTTTAGGTGGGATTATTAACTCGCCATTTTCTCCATTTAAATCTTTTCGATATAATGCCAGTCGTGCTCCATCGGTAGTCACCATATTGAGGGTACTATCTTTTAACTGTAATAAAACTCCGTTCATTGCTCGACGGCTTACGTCCTTAGAGACCATAAAAATTGTAGAATCCACCATTTCATTCAATTCTCCGGCACTCAGACTTAACCATTTTTGATTAGGAAAAGATGGCACTTCAGGAAATTCGCTGTAATCAAGTGCTGGAATATTAAATTGTGCATTTCCTGCATTTATCTGGAGATTCAGTTCTTTTAATTTAAAAGTCATCTCTTCGACATTTGCTTCGCGCGCAATTTCCAGAAGCTTTTTTCCAGGAATTAAAACTTTGCCCTCTTTTTTCATATCGCAGGGCAGGCTTTTGCGAATAAAGATATCAAGGTCAGTTCCTTCAATGTTCAATCTATTCTCTTTTACTTCTATGATAACATTTTGCAAAACGGTATGGGCACTCTTGGGAGGAATTAGTTTGACAATACTATTTAGGGTCTTTTCAAAATTTGCACGATTGATTTTAAACTCCATTTTATTGCCTCCTTACATTACATTAACACTTTTTTAAATATTTATAAACTCTGGTGCTGATATTAATTCTGTGGAAATGTGGATAAATTAAAAATCTCATGAAATACCTTGAAGAAATTAACCAGACAATGTTTATAAAAATGTTGATAAAAATTGAGGAAGTTGAACTCGTTTTTAAAAACATATTTATAAACATTTTATCAACAATTTATCTTCGTATTTATCCGCTCTAAAAGCCGGGCGAATTCGAAATCTGTTTCCTTAAGATTGTTTATTTTTTCTATTGCGTGAATTACCGTACTGTGATCTTTACCCCCAAGAATTTGCCCGATCTCGGCAAGAGATAAATTGAGATGATTGCGTAATAGATACATAGCCACCTGTCGGCCCAAGGCGATGCGCTGGGTGCGCCGGGTTCCTTTTAAATCTTCTTGGGAGCAACCAAATTCATTACATATTACCTGAATGATCTTTTCTTTACTCACCCGGTAACCATTTCCCAGCAAATCTTTCAAGGCCTCTTCCGCAAGTGCCTCGTTGATTTCCTGCCCGGAAAGGGAAGAGATCGCCAGCAGTCGGATAAGACAACCTTCTAATTCCCGGATATTCGATTTCACCCGGGAGGCAATATAATAAGCAACATTGTTGGGCAATTTGACATTTTCTAATTCCGCCTTTTTCTGGAGGATGGCAATTCTGGTTTCAAGGTCCGGAGGCTGAATATCGACAACCAATCCACCCTGGAATCGTGAAGTCAGACGCTCTTCAAGAGTGGATAATTCTTTCGGAGGTCGGTCGGAAGTCAGGACAATCTGTTTACCTTGCGTATAGAGATAATCAAAAGTATGGAAAATTTCATCTTGGAGGCGTTCTTTTCCATAGATAAACTGAATATCATCCAGAAGCAGAATATCCTTGTTGCGATATTTCTTTTTGAAGGAGAGTTGGTCTTTTTTCTGAATTGCATCAATCAACTCATTCATTATATTTTCCGCCTGGGTGTAATAGACATTAAGATTTTTATGTTGTTTTATGATGAAATTGCCAATTGCCTGCATCAAGTGAGTCTTCCCTAATCCCACCCCACCATATAAAAATAATGGATTATACGCTTCCCCAGGGGCTTCAGCCACTGCTAGGGCCGCCGCATGCGCCAGTTCGTTGTTCTTTCCAACCACAAAATTTTCAAAAGTATATCGTTCCTGGAGTTTTGTAGCATCGTGGGCTAAGATTATTCTTTTCTTTTTAACAACCGGGCGGTTGTATTCTTGATTTGCCGCCTTGAAGGAAAGCCTTAAATTTGTACCGTTCACCGAATTAATCGCCTCTTCCAGAATTTTTGAGTAGTGCATCGTAATCCAATCGATATGAAAATTGGTCGGCATCTCCACCAGTAGGACATCGTCTTTCAATTCAATGCCCTTACTCTGGTTAAACCAGGTGGCAAATGACTGCGGATGAATCCGCTCTTTTATATATTCAAGGATATTCTGCCAATATATTTTTGCTTGTTCACCCATATTCAGTTATCCACATTTATCCACAAAGTTATCCACATATTTTTTCTAAAAACCTTTTGAATTTCATTAGTTTTTATTTTATTTAAAAAATTTCCACAGAACAATAAAATCATGCAGTTAAGTTTATCCAAAAGTTGCAAAAAGTCAAGCGAAAACAAAAATGAAAAAAAATTTTTTTGGCATAGTGTTTGCATTACTTCGGTTTAAATAGCTTTTTAAGAAATAACTTCATTGACATTGGAAAAAAATCTATTATAATAATTTGATGATATTTCTTCTTCCGTTGCTTTCCTGCTGTCTCACTGGACAGAGAACTATGCATTTTGTGGAATATGGAATGGCGAGTTACTATAGTGATGAATTTCATGGCAAAAAGACTGCTTCAGGAGAAATTTACAATAAATACGAATATACCTGTGCCCACCGTACGCTTCCTTTTGGCACGAAAATAAAAGTTACGAATCTGGAAAACAAAAAGTGTGTCATCGTGCGGGTCAATGACCGGGGTCCCCAGAAAAGAGAAAGGATTGTGGATTTATCTTATATCGCGGCAAAGGATATCGAGATGATCCATAAAGGTGTGGTCAAAGTCCGAATTGAGGTGATAAAATGATCAGAATTGATGCCCCTGCCAAGATCAACATCGGATTGACAATTCTGGGACGTCGAGAGGATGGTTATCATAACATTGAAACGACCCTCTCAACAATCAGTCTGAGCGATAAAATCTTTTTGGAAAGAACCGAAAAAGATATAGAACTTGTCAGTCCAGGTTTAAAGATCCCAAAAGAAGAAAATCTTTGTTTTAAAGCAGCACACCTCTTTTTAACCAGTTATGGACTCGACTCAGGGGTTAAAATGACTTTACAGAAAAATATTCCGATTGGTGGAGGATTGGGCGGAGGTTCTTCAGATGCGGCTGCGGTACTTAAGGGATTGAGGACGCTTTTTGGACTTAATATTCCGGATGAGGATTTAATGGCTTTGAGTAAAATTTTGGGTTGCGATGTACCGTTTTTTATTAAAGGCGGGGCAGCAATTGCCCGTGGTATTGGCGATGAACTTAAATTCTTCAAATTGCCCAAGATGAGAATAATAATCTATTATCCGGGATACCCGATTTCTACAAAATGGGCTTATGAGGAATACGATAAATGGCTCTTGACATCGGGTATGGATGTAGATAGTATATTCCAAGAAAGAAAAAAGAAAGTGCGAACCGGCTTAAATATTGTGAATGATTTTGAAAAGGTTGTTTTTAAGGCACATCCAGATTTACTGGATGTAAAGACGAATTTGTTAACTGCCGGTGCCTATATGGTTTCCCTTACTGGAAGCGGTTCTTGCCTTTATGCGGTAGTCGATGAGCAGGTGAAAAAGAAAGTAATTAAATATTTATCGGGTATTGGTGCCATGTATTTCGAGGCTGAAACCACGGGGTAATTGGTAAACCAAGATGCTCTGGTCAACGATGTGCTAATGGGTGTAAAAATTTGGGGCGTCGTCTAATGGCAGGACCCAGGATTTTGGATCCTGTTGCGGAGGTTCGAATCCTCCCGCCCCAGTTTTCAAATATTGAGAGATAAGGGAGGTCTATTGGAGAAGATAATGTTATTTGCGGGCAGTGCGAGTTTGGAATTGACCCAGGAGATTGCGCGATTTCTCGGGATCACACTCAGTAGAAGTTCTGTAACCAGATTTGCCGATGGGGAGTTGAAGATAAAGATAGAGGAGAATATTCGGGGACAAGATGTCTTTATCGTTCAATCCACAAACCCGCCAGCAGAAAATCTCATGGAATTATTATTGTTTTTAGATGCTGCGAAAAGGGCCTCAGCTGAGCGCATCACGGCGGTAATTCCTTATTATGGCTATGCCCGCCAGGACCGGAAGGATGAACCACGGGTTCCGATCTCTGCGAAGTTAATTGCGGATTTGCTCGGAGTGAGTGGCGCGCACCGGGTCTTAACCATCGATCTCCATGCCGAGCAGATTCAAGGTTATTTTAATATCCCGGTTGACCATCTTTATGCAGCACCAGTCTTCATTGAATATTATCACCGGAAAAATATTTCTGATTATGTGATTGTCTCTCCGGATGCAGGACGGGTTAATCGGGTTCGTGCCTTTGCCCGGCGTATTGGTAAAGATGTACCAATTGCAATAATTGATAAAAGAAGAACCGGACCAAATCAATCCAAGGTAATAAATGTGATTGGCGAAGTAAAAGGCAAAAACGCTATTATTTATGACGATATGATTGATACTGGGGGCACGGTTGTTGATGCCGCCGGAGCCCTGGCTGAGAAAGGCGCCCGGGAGATATATGTCTCCGCAGTCCACGGTCTTTTTTCCGCAAATGCCTTGGACCGTCTGGAAAGGTCACCGATAAAAGAGATAACGGTGACAAATACCGTGAGATTCACCCGGGAGAAGATGCCGGAGAAGCTAAAAATCCTTTCCATTGCCGAACTTCTCGCTGAGGCAATAAAGAGGATTCACAATAATGAATCAATAAGTTCATTATTTAAGGAGGTTGAAGAATGAAACTGGAACTTGAAGCCTACTTATATGATCCCCAGAAGAAAGGAGAAGTAAAAAGGATGAGACGCGAAGGGAAAATTCCCGGGGTCTTATATGGACATAAAGAGAAGAGCAAACGCGTTTATGTCCTCCAGAAGGAGTTTGAAAAGGTATTGGAGGTATTAAAGAAGGAAGTGGTAACAGTAGATTTAAAATTAAATGATAAAGTCTATCCCTGCCTGATAAAAGCAATTCAGCGCAATCCGATAGACGGAAGATTGTTACATATCGACTTTCAGCACATCAGTAGGAAAGAAAAAATAAAAGCCACCATTCCGATCCATCTCATTGGCGAAGCACCGGGTGTGAAAAAAGGTGGTTTGCTGGACCAGCATCTTTACGAGGTAGTAATCCGCTGTCTGCCTGAAGATATACCTGCGCACATCGATGTTGATATCTCCAAACTTGATGTGGGTAAGACGATTCATTTAAAAGATATCGTGCTTCCCAACATTGAATTTGAATTAAAACCGGAGACACCAGTAGTTTCAATCCTCGCACCCAAAGTTGAAAAAGCAGCCGCAGCACCAACCGCGGCGCCGGCAGAACAGCCGAGAGAAGAACCAAAAGAAGAGAAACCTAAGGAAGAGAAGGCGAAGGAAGAAAAAGCTGGAAAAGAACCACCCAAGGCTAAATAGCTTCCATAAGGCGATCGAATCGCCTAAGGATGTTAATCTTCGGACTGGGCAATCCCGGGATGAAATATCGCTGGACCAGGCATAATGCGGGATTTTTGTTTGTGAGTTTTTGGGCAAAAAAATACCGCAAGCATTTTATTAACTTTGGAAGTTATGCTCAGGCAATAATCAAGATAGATGGGCGGACGGTGAGGCTCATAAAGCCCCTTCTCTATATGAATCACTCCGGGATGGTGGTCGCCGAAGCAATTGAAAAAGAACGGAGGTTTCCAGAAGAGGGTATTCTGGTTGTGGTTGATGACTTAAATCTTCCACTCGGAAGACTCCGACTCCGTGCCCAGGGAAGTGATGGTGGACACCTGGGATTGAGATCGATTATTGAGGCGCTCCAAACCGAGGATTTTCCACGATTAAGAATCGGCGTAGCAAATCAGGATTTTTTAGCCCGGCGTATCGATGCTGCGGAATTTGTTTTGAGCCCCTTTACAGATGAAGAGAAAAAGGTGATTAAAGAGGTGATCACAAAAGGTATTGAAGGCTTGGAAATCCTCATTACTCAAAATCTGGAAAAGGCTCAGAATTTTATTAATTCTCTAAATTTACAAATTCAAGAATAATTTTTGCTTGACATATCTTTTTTGGTCGTTATAATACTTAAGTATGGCTCAGGGTAAAGGGCAGAAATTGAATCTCGATGAGATAATAAAGACCCTTAGTATGGTAGCTATGACCTTGAGGGAGAATCCTAAGAAGGCATTAAAGGATTTAAGAAAGATTGGAAGAAAAATAGACCGGCAGATTCCTTATCGCGATGGGCATATCCTCAGGGTTACCGAATACTCTTTGGCAATTGCTGAAGAACTGGGTTTCAGTGAGGAAGAAAAAGTTATTCTGGAAGTTGCAGCACTCTTGCACGATTTCGGGAAGATCGGCATTGATGAAAGCATCCTGCTTCAGCCAAGAAAATTGACCTTGGCAGAGAAAGAAGAGGTTGATATGCATGTGATGCGCGGTTATTATATGCTTGCGGGATTCAATGAGTTAATTGAAGCCCTGAGCGGAGTGAAACATCACCATGAACATTACAATGGCTCAGGCTATCCCGAGGGCTTAAAAAAAAGCGAGATACCGATCATTGCCCGGATTATCGCCGTGGCTGATGCCTATGATGCGATGACCTCCAAAAGACCTTACCGGAACGCCCTGAGCAAGGAAGAGGCGATTCAGGAATTAAAAGCGAATGCTGGAACCCAGTTTGATCCAGCAATCGTCCGGATATTTATAAAATACCTCACTAAAAAAGGACAAAGTTAATTTCAGTAAGGCGATCGGATCGATTTAAGGAGCAAGTATATAGCCTGTAAATGTTAAAACAGCATTCCCTCCTACTTTTACCCGGTAGATTTGATCGCGACTGCATTCCACATGAACATAGACTTTCCCCTGCCGATTTTGGAGATAACCCTGCTCCACAATAATCCTTGAAAAATTGCTCGGTTCAATGAGATTTTTTCTTATCAAATAACAGCCAACACTTCCTGCAGCCGCACCCGAAATCGGGTCCTCGTTGATACCTACAACCGGAGCGAAGTGTCTCATAAATACAGTATCCCCGGGTTCAAATGTCTCCATGCAGAAGACGATTATACCATGGATCCCCAAGCGGATACAGAAATTATTCATGAAGGTAAAATCGGGTTTGATATTCTTCATTATTTCCAAAGATTTTATTGGCACGATCAAATCATAATAACCAGTTGAGATGATATCAAAGGGGAGATTGGCCGCCAAAAGGTCATGTTGACTTATACCTAAGATTCTGGATAACTGAACTGGATTAACTTCAATATCCAGATAATTGGGTTTGGCAAGGGTCATGGTGGCGCGGGTTATTTTATTATCCTTTACTCGTAAGTCGACGATTTGTATACCCGCCTTGGTGCGCTGGCGCACCGTCGTCTCCGGCTCTTTTAAATTCAAAATATTCTCGCCGCTCAACGCAAAATATGCCGCAATTGAGGCATGTCCAGAAAAATTGATTTCTCCGGATCCGGTAAAGAAACGGAGATAAATATCGGCTTCGTGGGTTTGTTCCGAGAGCACAAAGGCAGTATCCGAAACCGGATTTAAATCGTTGGCAAGTAACTTTAAATCTTCATCTTTAATATCATCCGCACCCATCACCACCCATGCCGGATTGCCCGCATAGGGATTGGAGGTGAAGACACTCAATCTTTTAGCCTTAACCCACTTCGCCATATGTAAAATGATACATATATTTTTAAAATTGTCAAGAAAATTTGATACATTTAGCCCGATTTCTTGTAAAAAACTGATTCAGTTATAAAGAGCTATCAGGCGGTGAGGGGTATAATTGATACAATTCTTTTCCCACCCTTGGTCCAGCCAAATTTTACACGTCCCCGGGTGAGGGCATAAATGGTATAATCTTTGCCCATCCCTGCATTTAACCCCGGGTGGATACGAGTTCCCCGCTGGCGAATAATGATTTCACCGGTATTTACAATCTGTCCATCAAATCTTTTTACCCCCAGCCTTTTGCCTTCGGAATCCCGACCATTTTTGGCTGAACCCGTGCCTTTTTTATGTGCCATGATACCTCCTTATCTCTTTATCTCCGTGATCTCCACTTCGGTGAACTGTTGGCGATGTCCCTTTTTGCGGCGATAGTTTTCCCGACGGATAAATTTATAGACGATAACCTTCGGCATCTTACCAGTTTTTTTTATCACACCCTTCACCACCGCACCTTCAATATAAGGTTTTCCCAATACAACACCCTGCTCATCCTTTATCATCAAAATTTTATCAAAGGCAATCTCTTTTCCCGATTCACCAAGCAAAGCCGGTATGACGATTCTATCACCTTTTGCGACCACATATTGGTGGCTATTGGTCTTGATGACCGCAAACATTACTCACCTCCTTCTTGGGGTAATGAGGGTGCTGGTTCTTCCGGAATTGGGCTGGCAGGTGCTACTGGGATTTCGGTCTCCAGACCCTTTTCCACGGCAGTTTTAGCCAGGGGCCGCCGGGAAAGAAGCACGAGGAAGAGAGAAGTGAGAAAAAAAGCCACAGCCAATCCGGAGGTTAGTTTAATGAAGAACGGTGTTGCACCTTTTCCGCCAAAGAGCGAATCTGAACCTCCACCACCAAAGACACTTGACATACCCGCACCTCGCGTCTGCTGGAGTAGGACCACAATGATCAATAAGATGCAAATGAGCACGTGTAAGGCGAAGATCACTCCGTACATCTCATCTCCTTTCTAAATTGGCTAAGTTCTATTATATTTACTTTTTAATCTTTGTCAATACTTCTCAACAATGTGGCGAGACGGGCAGTGAGATTTTGTCGAGTATATTCTAAATTCGGATGCGGCTTGCGGATGATTTCATTTTTTTTAAACTTTATATAGAGATCTTTTATCCCTTCTTTCATCCCATCAATATCATCGTAAGCAAAAAATTTAACTGGATAATTATCTTTTGCGGCTTGGTTTAAAATAAAAAGCCCCTCGGACCGTCCGCAGGAGATTATGGGCAGCCCACTTGCCAGATATTCATTTTGCCGGCTGGGAAAGAAAAAATCAGCGCCGGTGGTAATCATCAAGGCAACATGGGCGCGGCAGAATTCCTTTAATGCTTGATGATAGGGTTGGTGTCCGAGGATTCGGGCGAAAGAGTATTTATTAATTAATTTTCTGTATTCTTCTTCAATATGTCCGATAAACTTTAACTCAATACTATCAGTCTTTAGGGCGTTTTCATCCATGAATTTTTTAAGGGCAATTAAAAATGGCTCAGGATTTCTTTCTTTTCGGATCGTCCCGAGGTAGGAGATGGTGAATTTTTCAGGAAAAGATAGCTCATTGAAATCGCTTGGATCATAACCATTCGGCAGGACATAGGTCTTGTTTTCTAAACTGGGATAACGGTCCAGGAGGGATTTTTTTATCCGTTCGCTTACGGTGATAATCAAAGCCGCAGCAGTGAGCGTCTTTCTTTCCCAGTAAAGGACGAACATCTGCTGGATTCGATTTTCATAAGGTAGGAAGGGAAATTCCAGCCAGGCATCGCGGAGATCAAGGATTAAAGGTTTTTTGGTCCGTTTCGCGAGCATGTAGCCGGTAATAAACGCACTAAAAGGGGGTGCGGTGACAAAGATGTAATCGAAGGAGATCTTCAATCCTGCCGAATATGCAAAGGGAATCCACCCTACCTTATTATCTGGAAAATTTAGTCCCTTCTTTATTGGTATCTGCCATTTTTGGGGACGATAGTTTTTCATTCCCAAGCAATATAAAATCCGCGCCGGATCAAAAGATTCGGTCCGATAAACAATGACATCCTCCACCTCTTTCCCCAATTCCGGATCCAGGGCGTGGTAGGCAATATTTCGGCGCGTAAGCACTATGGGAATAATACCATGGTGAGAAAGGTACCGGGCAAATTTGACCGGCCTGATCGCACCCGGACCACCACAGGGAGGCCAGTAATAGGATATGAGCAAGAGTTTTTTCATAAATTATGAGACGCTAATTTTAATAAAGAATTTTGCTCAAAAGATTGTATGCCTCACGGAGGTAATCTTTTATCAAGGGATATTGGTCCTGATACTTTTTGTAGCCGATAACTTCTTTCAAAGCTTTTTTTGCTTCGGTATGGTTTTTTAACTCATAATGGCATTTCCCGATGTATAATTTACACTGGGCTAAATTAGAGTAATTGGTGTTGTCAAGATATTGGCAAAAAAGCCACTCGTAATTTCTCAAAGCCACTTCATAATTTTTTTTCTTGAATTCTAATTCTGCTTTGTTCCAGTGGAAAGTTTTGGATTCTGGATATTCAGCGAGGAGGCTATCGATGATGAGCGTGGCGATATCAAATCTTTTTTCCTCACCGTAAATAAAGGCTAAAGAATTACGTGCAGTGGGTCCTGAATATATACTCTTTTCAGCGGCCAGATGCAATTTTCTCAATGCCTCCTCCACATTGCCATCCGTGAGTTTTAAAAAAGGGAGATAACGACTTGCCCGAGCCCAGAAATATTCATAGGTTCCGGCGCCCAGATAAGCATCATAGAAAGAAGAATCCTTTTTTATTATTCCTTGAAGAATTCGCCCCCCTTTTACACCATAATTAAAAGTTTCCAGATAATTCCTTTTCAGTCCTTCATAAACTGCCTGGTAGGCATAACTGGAGCCAAGATAAAATTCTGCCCAGAGATTTTCTTCTTGTTCTAAAATACCGGTGCAGAGCATACGAACTTTTTTTATTAAATCTAAATACTCTTTTTCATCGCGAAAATGGCAACCATCCATCATCTTCAATTGTAATAAAGCGGATTTGAAAAAATATCCTGCCGGATTTTCTGGATATAGCTCCACCACCTTGCCGAAATAGAAAGCTGCACTATCAAATCTCTCTATGTATGCAAATTTGAGCCCAGATTGGATGAGCTCCTGGACTTCCGGAGGATTTAAATCGATTGCTAAAATTTGAAGCAGAAGCAAGAAGAGTTTCATGGAAATTCAAGAATTGAAGATTCGCCCACATTCAATCTTTTAAAACTTCCCCGGATGACCGCGTGTTGCCCGATTATGGAGTTTTCAAGGATTGCATTTTCAATCACGGTATGATTATTGATTATTGAATCCCTGATTATGGAATTTTTTATCTTTACTCCTTCGCCGATAGAGACATAGGGACCGATGATCGAATTAATGATTTCGGCAGATTCCGGGATATAGACCGGGGTAATAATCTTTGCCTTTGGCTGACGGGAACGATGATGATTTTTTTTAAGGAGATGGCGATTGGTTTCAATCAGGGCCTCGGGAGTGCCACAGTCAAACCAGTTCTTGATTTTTACTACCTGAAATTCCTCGCCTCTTTGGATCATTAATGCTATTCCGTCGGTCAACTGGTACTCATTTTTCGTCTTGATTCCTTTTTTTATCACCATTTCCATCGCCCGATGGAGTTTTTCGATTTGCGAAAAATAATAAACACCTACAAGCGCCAGATTGGATTTTGGATGGGTGGGTTTTTCCACAACACTTCTCACCTGGTCTTTCTCCAACTCCACGATGCCGAACCGCTGGGGATTTGCTACTTCTTTCACACCGAGGATATTTTTTTTACCGCTGAACTCAAAAAAATTAAAATCTGTGATGGTATCTCCTAAAAGAATGAGAGTGGGACCAACCAGTCCCTTAGAACCGAGATATACTGCATGTCCTAAGCCAAGGCGTTCCTTCTGGATTACAAATTTGAAATTATATTTATAATTTTTACAGAATTTGATGATTTGTTCGGATTGGCTACCCACGACAATGAGAATCTGGGCAATTTTTAAACCTTTCAATCCCTCAAGTATATGACCAAGGATGGGTTTCCCAGCCACATATAATAGACATTTAGGTAAAAAATGGGTATGGGGTTTTAAGCGGACTCCTTCGCCCGCAACGGGTATGATGACATTCACTATTCTAACCCTGGAGTTTTTCTTTTAATTCATTAATCAATGCAATCGCCTCATCAAATTTATTTTCATCAATTAGTCTGGTGATTTTTGCTTTGTATTCAATCTTTAATGAAGTATTTGAATCCACACCCAAACTGTCAATATCAAACTCATGCATTCCTTCGGTCCGGAACTCCCTTAGCGGTACCGATTCTTTTTTCTCTATTACCGGGGTTATTTCCGGTGGGGATTTTTCGGGTGTCAATGCGGTTACTTCCATATCTTCAGGCATAACCGCGGGTTTTTCTTCCGCTGGCTTCTTTTTTAGTAAAGTATCAAAGACGGATTCCGGTTTTTTATCTTTTTTTAATTTTTTTATGATATCCATATTCGCTCCATAATTCAGTCATAAAAAGTAATTTCTTTTACTGCATTCAGCACCGCAAAGATCCGTTCATTATTGCTCTCCGGATCGATCGGGGTAAAGAAAAATCCCTGACGCTGGGGAGAATAACCCATGGTGAGACCGTATAGAACTTCACCATCGATGAATTCTACCCTCACTTTTTTACCCACTAAATTTTTATCTTTGATATCCTCAAATGTCTTCTTTACCACCGGCCGCGATCGTGATTTTCCCATCAATTCTTTTACAAAAAATACTGCTTTAAGGTTAGCAATCTTGACCGGGATGGATTTTTCTTTATCACCTTCTTTAACCACCAGATGGAATATCGGTTTATCGGGTTTGAAATCAGTGGTATAACCCCGTTCTATTCGGTGGTCTAAATAATGGACGACGACTTTATTGGGCATAACTAAATTATAGATAAATTTTTACGATTGTCAACAAAAAATTGGCGAGATGTTATTCCAAAGGTAAAATGTCCCCTTAATTTCAAAGCGAGATGTCCCCTTATGATATTTAATTCTTTTCTCATGTCAACTACTGCTTACCATTGCAATGAAATTTCTGAATAAGTCTTCCCTGGT
>JBDRWD010000055.1 GCA_039802205.1 candidate division WOR-3 bacterium | reverse complement strand
ATGGCCTCCGCCATGATTTTAAAACAAATTGAAAAAGAATCAAGAGACAAATCCATTTTTATCACCCCCACCTTAATCCTCCCCCATCAAAGGGGGAGGAAAAAGTGAGGAGTACTCAGCACCTTCAATCCTTGACTCTCAATGGATTTTAGTTATAATCATAAGTCATGGTTTACACGCTATTGATCTTGTTTTTCTTCCAGGAATATTTTGGACAGAATAAAATTCAATATCGAGATTTTAACTTCATAATCCTATCTTCAGAACATTTTGATATCTATTTCTATGAAGGAGGGGAAACGATTGCCCATTTTGCCCAAGATGTGTTGGAAGATGGCTATGAGCAACTGAGCAAAGATTTTGGTATTGAGGTCGATTTCCGTATACCGGTCATTTTGTATAATGCACCCAATCATTTTTCCCAGACCAATGTCACCTTGGAACTGATTGAAGAATCGGTTGGCGGGTTTACTGAGATTTTAAAAAATCGTATGGTCATCCCCTTCAACGGCGATTATGAAGAATTTCGTCATGTCTTGGTCCACGAACTGACGCATGTTTTTGAATTTGTGATTTTCTTCCCATCGCGGCTGGAAGCGGTTCTCACTGGTGATTTGTTCTATTCCATTCCTTTATGGGTAATGGAAGGATGCGCCGAATACTTCTCCCAGGGTTGGAATCTGGAAGTGGATATTTACATGCGCGATCTCATAATGAACAATCGAATAATTCCCTTGGCTGAACTGGGCAATTATAATGGCTACATTATCTATAAAGAGGGACAGGCATTTTTTTATTACTTGGAAGTAAAATATGGCAGAGAAAAAATCAGTGAGTTTATTCATCTTTTGAAGTCCAAAAAAAATTTGGAGAATGCCTTTAGTGCAGCATTTGGCATAGGGGTTGAGGAGTTTAACAAAAGGTGGGTTAAATTCTATCAATTACGCTACTGGCCCAAAGTCCGGCTCTCAGAAAACTTTGAAAATTTTGCGCGGTTGGTCTACGACCACAAGAAAACCGGTTCTTTCTACAATACCTCCTCGGCGATTTCACCCAACGGCGACAAAATCGCTTTTATCAGCGACCGGCAGGGTAATATCGATTTGCTCGTTATCTCCAGTATTGATGGACGGATCTTAAAAAGACTAATTCGGGCAGAGTACTCTTCGGGTTATGAAGGTCTTCATCTTTACCAGGGAGGAATCAGTTGGTCTCCGGATGAACAATATCTGTGCTTTGCGGCGCGGGCTCAGGGTGAAGATGTTTTATACATAATAAATGTCCACAACGGTCGAGTTTATAAGAAATTTAAATTAAATCTCAATGGCATTTATTCCCCCCAATTTTCGCCCGATGGGACAAAGATTATCTTCAGCGGCCTTAAAGACTCCTACCTGGATATCTATCAAATAACCGTCACTACCGGCACCGTGGAGAAACTGACCAGCGACCTTTACGCGGATAAATTCCCAACCTTTTCACCTGAGGGAAAAGTGGCATTTGTTTCGGACCGCCCGGATTCAAACGAAGGATATAACTATGGCAGTTTTGGCGTATTTATTGGGGAAGGCAACGATTTCATCCGCATCACACCTCGCACAAACTATGTTGCCTCTCCATTTTTTTGCGGTGATACAGGCATTTTCTTTATTGCTGATTACGACTCCGCCTACAACATTTACTATTATTCCTTCAACACCAGCGCGATAGAAAAAAGAACAGATATTCTGACAGCGATATATTATCCATCAATCTCCAAGGATGGTCAGAAGATTGCCTTTTGCTATTATAATGACTACGGTTATGATCTCTGCGTGGTCAAGGAACCACTTAAAAAAATGGTAAAATGTGACTCGATTGAATCGCGTGGTGCTGAGAATTTCTACTCAGCTGGCAGCCCTGACGCTGCTCAGGTCAGAAAATATCGTTTAAAATTTACCTTGGACTATATCGTAGCAAGTGCTTCTTATTATACTCCTTTAGGTTTTTCAGGCATGACACAGATCGCAATTAGTGATATTTTGGGAGACCATCTTATTCAATTCAGCACAAATTTTTATGGCAGTTTAACTTCATCCGATATATTCTTTGTCTACTGGTATTTAAAGAAACGTCTGGACATGGGTTTCGCCTTCTATCAGTATTTGAATTATTTTGCGGATAGAAATGACTTGGTAATCTGGCGTTACCTGGGAGTGGGAAGTATCTTCCAGTATCCCTTCACTAAATTTTTCCGCGCCGAATTGGGATTATATAAGTATAAAATTTATGAAACAAGATGGTTTGATTTCTTCGATGATTATTATTCGGAATTTTATTCCGAAAACTCATTCAATTTCGCTTATCCTGAACTTTCTTTTATCTTTGACAATGCCAAATGGGGTGAGATTGGTCCGATCAATGGAGCCCGAGTCCGCATTACCGGTTATTCTACTCTCTTCAGTGATTTTGATGTAAAGGTGGGAGTTCTTGATTATCGCCGTTATTTCCGACTTTCGCCCCGAGCAAGTTTTGCCACCCGACTGGTGTTGGCTAGTAACTTTGGGAACGATGAAGAACTTTGGTCTATCGGTGGTCCGGGTTCTATCCGGGGCTTTGACCCTTATACCTTCACCGGCGCGGACTTAGGATTTTTCAATTTTGAGTACCGCTTCCCATTTATCGATCGATTGAAACTTGCTTTCCCTTTGCCGGTGGAGATAAGAAACATAAAAGGGGTGTTATTCACGGATTTGGCAGGTGTCTACTCGGATTCGTTTAAGGTCTTTGAATCGGCTGAAGGCTTGCTCCCCTTCCGCTTGAAGGATGTAAAAATGGGGCTGGGGTTCGGTTTTAGGTTCAATCTATTTTTTACTGTATTTAAATTTGACTTT
This sequence comes from candidate division WOR-3 bacterium, assembly GCA_039802205.1. Taxonomy (NCBI): domain Bacteria; kingdom Pseudomonadati; phylum Caldifarciminota; species Caldifarciminota bacterium. The sequence continues at coordinate 16,553 of JBDRWD010000055.1, read as the reverse complement.
GCCCGCGCCAATAACCTTCAGGACTGGATCGATGAGAAAGGTGAACGATCAAGATGGAAGATGCATTTTAGTCTCGGTCCTGAATGGTAAAACTCACTTCCCGGAAAAACCTTTTAAAGGGTCTGCTTTTGCTGGGTTTTCTGAGTTGCACCCGTCCGCAAAAGGGCGTGGTCTATTTTTGGCATGTGATGGGTGGACCGATTGGGAAGAGACTGGAACAGATGATTCAGGAATTTAATCAAAAACACCCTGAAGGAGAAATAAAATCCGTCCAGATGGGATCCTACGATGCCCTGGCTCAGAAACTGATGGGAGCCATCGCTTCTAATTCGCCCCCCACCATTTCTCAAATGTATGAATCTTGGACTGATCAATTCTTTAAAGCTGGCTGCTTAGAACCACTCCAACATTTTATTGAGCGCGATTCTTCCTTCGACATCTCCGACTTTTATCCGGTTTTCATTGAGGACAATACCTTTGAATCGTTGATTGTTACATTGCCCTTCAACAAAAGTCTTCCGGTGTTTTACTACAACGCCACAATTTTTGATTCTACTGGTTTAAAACGCTTTCCCGAAAATTGGGTTGAATTCCGGGAGGCCTGCACAAAGTTAAAAAAATTAAAAATCTGGCCCACCTCATGGCCGATTGATGTCTGGTATTTTGGGAGCATGGTCTATCAGGAGGGGGGTGAATTATTCAATCAGAATACAAAAAAACCCATGTTTCATTCTCCTGCTGGAGTGCGTGTGTTGGAATATCTGGTGGATCTGGTGAAGGACAGTCTGTTTTATCTCAATCCGGGATTTCAACGCCAGGACGAATTCTTAATGGGGAATGTCGCAATGATACCTGCTTCGATCGTCTCCTGGGCATTCTTGAAAGGCCGCCCTAAATTTAAGATGGCCGTGGCTCCTTTTCCTTATGGACGATATAAAAAGGTTGTGATCGCTGGGACGAATATCGGGATGTTCAAGAATGCTACCCCAGATCAGAAGAGACTTGCATGGGAGTTTATTAAATGGTTTTTAGCACCCGAACAGCAGGTAAAGTGGACAAGGGCAAGTTATTATCTCCCCACACGCAAGAGCACGATAAAATTACCAGAATTCAAGGAATTTCTGAAGGAAAACCCGGATTACGAAAAAATTATTGCACAACTTGAATTTGCTACCACCGAACCTAAGACGAAAGAATGGTTTACGGGACGGATCTATTTAAACGAAGCCCTGGAGGAGGCGATGCGGCTGGAAAGGACCCCTGAGGCAGCCTTGGATAATGCTGCAAAAAGATTTCTTGTGGATTTAGAGTGATTATGGATTTTAAACCAGCAAGACTTGATACACTTTCTCAGGTTACATCAATAATAACGAGCCTTTTCTTAATCGGTTTATCTTTTTTCTTTTTGATGAATCGGATTCCCTTCAATGGGATTTTTGTACTCATGATGCTCGCCATACCTTTGGTGAGCTACCTTTTGAGCCCTAAAAAGTATTATGTCCAAGGAGGGAACTTTGTCATTGAAAAAATGATTGGAAAGAAAATCTTTATCCCCCTGAGTGAGATCGAAAATGTTTTTGAAATAGAAGATTTTTATAAATTAAAGCCGCTCCGCGCCCTGGGAAATGGAGGGTTATTCGGTTATTACGGCATTTATACAACAAAAGATTATGGTAATGTCAACTGCCAGTTAACAAGGATGAAGAAGGTGGTGCTCATTAAAACAAAAAGAGGATATTATGCGATTTCACCTGAAAAACCCGAAGTGTTGTTAAATTGGTTTAATTCCTTAACAGGGAAGACCACAACAGGAGAAATACCGGAATCCCGAGCGCAAAGAAAAAAAGCTAATCCATTAATCCTATTGCTTCCGGATACGATCTGTGTCTCAATGTTGATCATGGTTATTCTTCTTTATCCGCAGTTACCCGATAAAATTGCCACACATTTTGATCTCCAGGGCAATCCGGATGGATGGAGTCCGAGGATTTCTTTTGTTTATCTGGGGATCATCCCCCAGGTGGTTATGTTAGCGACCACCGTGAGCGCATTTTTTATAATGCGCAATAAATTTCATGAACCTAAGGTGATTTATCTTTTAATAATCATGGTTTCGGTTATTCAACTCATCGTGGCATATACCTCTTTTGATATTTACTGGTTCAATGTACATAAATATCATCTTTTCTCTATGAATGAGATGTTCCTCTTTTTTACTGGACTATTTTTAATCCTGTTGTATCTATATTACCGTGCTTTGACAAACAAAAGGCTGAAATAAACCGATAAAATTTTTACCTTTGCAGAATATTATTTGAAAATTTCTTTCCCCTTACCCACAATTTTGTTCAATTGCTCCCGGAAATAGTCGGTGCTTTCTACAATATGTTTTGGGATTTGCTGACAATAATATTCCCAGGAACGTTTTATTTCCGGTCCTAAAAGTTGTGCAAGCGTTCCATCGCGTAAACCCTGTTCGACCTTTTCCTGATTATACAGAACTAAGTCAGAGGCAAGAGCCTTGGCAAGCCGGCGTGCCCGCTCATGCCATTTTTTGTCCTCCTCACTCATCTCGGGTTGGGGTGGTGGAGGAGGTTGGGAGACGACCACACCCACCTCTTCCGATGGCGCTTCTACTCTTGGCGGTTCCGGGATCTCTGTTTTGGGTGTCTCCACAACTGGAGGAGGTTCTACCTTTGGTGGTTGGGGTGGTTCTGGTTTAGGAGCTGGAGGTGGTTCTACTTTAGGAGGTGGAGGTGGTTCCACCTTTGGGGGTGCGGGCATTTCTTTTTTTATCAAGATTATGTTTTGACACTTGGGACATTTAACCTTCACCCCGGCTGCCGGAATTTTATTTTCGTCAACATTATACTTGGAATGGCAATTACTGCATTCAACAATCATTTTTTATCTCCTTCAAAATCCTAAGGCATTCTTTCTTAAGTTGCCCAATAGTGCCTTTATTATTGATGATAAATTTTGCTAATTTCGCCATTTCTCTTTCGGATTTTTGACTTCTCAAGATATGGGTGAAGATTGAAGAAGGGATGCCTTTTGTTTGGGCTCGTTCTCTTTTAAAAGCCAGAGGAGCTTTCACTAAAATTGGATAATCAATCTTTTTTAACAATTTGGGCCAATCAAAAAGCAGGGCGGCATCTATCACCACCATCCCACGCTTGATGCCTTCGAGTTTTTCATCTATCCGCGCGAGTAACCTCGGATGGGAAAGGCGGTTGAGAATTTTCAAATATCGGGGGTTAGAAAAAACGAGGTCTCTTAAGCATTTACGATTTATCTTCTTCCCTAAAAAGATTCCTTCACCAAAATACTTACGCAAATCTCCCGCAATCTCCTCTAATACCTGCCAGCCAATTCTATCCGCCGAAATATACTTCATCCCATATGCTTTAAACATCCGCGCAACCGTTGTTTTGCCAGCCCCAATATTCCCACCCACTCCAATAACCACGCGTTTTTTCATTCTTCATATCTTTTAAAGCATAAAGTCGCATTATGCCCACCGAAACCTAATGAATTGGAAAGGGCATATTCAATTTTTGTCTTTTTGGCATCTTTCAGAACAAAATTCAACCCTTCACACTCCGGGTCCGGATTTTCCAGATTCACCGATGGATGGAGGATTTGTTCGTAAAGGGAAAGGGCAGTGACCACTGCTTCAATTGCGCCCGCCGCACCTAAGGTATGGCCGATCATAGACTTGGTGGAATTGAGGGCAATGTTTTTCGCATGGGCACCAAAGAGGTCCTTAATCGCCCGGGCTTCAAATTTATCGTTCAGGTCCGTAGAGGTACCATGGGTATTGATATAGTCAATCGCTTCTCGTGGACAACCTGCTTCCTTTATTGCCCTTTCCATTGCCCGGCGGGCCCCTTCGCCTTCGGGTGAAGGAGCGGTGATATGGTAACCATCGCCGGTGGCACCAAAACCTACTACCTCTGCATAGATCTTTGCTCCGCGCTTCTTGGCAAATTCGAGTTCTTCGAGGATCAGGATTGCTGCTCCTTCAGCCATGACAAAACCATCGCGGTCCTGATCAAATGGTCGGGAAGCTTTCTGGGGTTCGTCGTTCCGCCGCGAGAGTGCCCGCATGTTACTAAATCCGGCAAGGGCAAATGGAGTGACCGGTGCCTCCGCACCACCAGTGATGATTACAGAGGCATTGCCTAATTTTATCTCTCTGAATGCCACGCCGATGGCATGGGCACCAGAAGCACAGGCAGAGACCGTTGTATAATTGGGACCTTTTAAGCCATAATGGATAGCAACATATCCTGAAGTCATGTCCGGGATCATCATCGGAATTAAAAATGGCGAGACCCGCGCTGGTCCCTGATTCAAAAATTTCACATGTTCATCTTCCCAAGTAAGTAAACCACCAATCCCAGAACCAATGATCACACCGATATCCGTCTTATCGTATTTTTCAAAATCAATCTGGGCATCCGCGACTGCCTCCAGAGTGGCCCAGAGGCATAATTGGACACAGCGGTCCAATCGTTTGATCGCTTTGGGATCCAGTTTGGTCTCCGGATGAAAGTCCTTTACTTCTCCAGCGATTTTTACGGTATGTTTGGAGGTGTCAAAAGATTTGATCAGGTCAATCCCACTCTTGCCCTGGAGCATATTCCTCCAGGTGGTGGGCACATCATTGCCCAGTGGGGTTACGGCACCAAGGCCAGTTATGACGACCCGCTTCATTGCGCTTTCAATTTCTCTTCTAAATAGGCAATCGCCTTACCTACGGTATCGAGTTTCTGAGCATCTTCTTCCGGAATTTGGATGTTAAATTTCTCCTCAAATGCCATTATCAATTCCACGGTATCCAGCGAATCAGCACCAAGGTCTTCTATAAACTTTGCATCAGGATTAACTTTTTCCGGTGGAACATGGAGTTGTTCCACAATTATGTTTCTGACTTCATCAAATATTGCCATTTTCTCTCCTTTCTTTTCTTTGATTATTTACATCACCATGCCGCCATCAATGGCGATCACCTGACCAGTTATGTAATCAGCCTGGTCGGAAGCGAGGAATAAAGCCAAATTGGCAACATCCTCGGGCTTGCCAAAGCGGCCCAGGGGTATTAATTTAAAATAAGCCTGTTTTACTTCTTCCGGTAATTTTTCCGTCATTCTTGTCTCGATGAATCCCGGAGCAATGGCATTAACGGTAATATTCCGCGAGGCGAATTCTTTTGCGCAGGATTTTGTGAAACCAATGATTCCCGCTTTGCTTGCGGCATAGTTAGCCTGCCCTGCATTGCCAATTAATCCGATCACAGAAGCGATATTTATAATCCGCCCAAAACGCTGCTTCATCATATATTTTACCACCGCCCGTGTCACCAGAAAGGTACCGGTGAGATTGATATTGATCACTCGCTCCCAGTCTTCCTTCGTCATGCGCAAAAGAAGCTTGTCATTGGTTATTCCAGCATTGTTCACCAAAATATCGATCCGGGCAAACTCATTGGTGATTTTTTCAACCGTGGCATTCACCGCTGATTCATCACCAATATCAAGCGGATAGAAATGCAATCCCAATTCTTGAGCAGTTGCCTTTCCGGATACCTCGTCCACATCGACGATAATTACCTTCGCCCCGTTTGTCACAAATTTCTTAGCAATCGCTGCTCCGATTCCACTGGCACCACCGGTGATAAGCCCTACTTTTCCGTCAAGCATCATATTGAATTTTATTTAAAATAAAACAAATGTCAATACATCATGGTTGCGCATTAAAATAATCCCAATTGGGTCTCGGCAGATGAAGGTGGGGAATCAAAGAGTTTTATCGTGCCAAACTCTCCATCATAACCCGGGTTTATGATCACCTTTCCCAATCTTGCTCGTTCCACGCCCATGGCTATTCGTTCCTGCGTATTATTTCTTAATTCTTCAATCGGGGTATTAAGCAGAATTTCAAATTCGCTGCCAAATATTTTGCAGAGCCGGAGATACTCGTTTTTAACGGCCACGCTCTCTCTACCCACACCCAATGCTTCAGCGATGATCTCCTCCAGAGGAATGAGATTTTTATAGGGAATGCTGTTTTCGGGCACGAAACCTTCGGGGCGGTCCGCGAGCATCTCGACCCGGTGTAGGACACCTATGGTAACACCTTTAGAGCATATCGGACAGATATTATTATTCATTCTCGCTTCCCGGGGAGATAATCTTACCTGACAACGCCGGTGCCCATCATAATGATATTTGCCTTCTTCAGGATAGAATTCAATAGTATAAAGGAATTTTGCCCGGTCTTTATTTTTCAAAACCTGCATTAACTCCTGATAATTTAGATTTTGGGCAAAGACATTTGCCTCGCGTCCTAGCCGGTTGGGCGAATGGGCATCTGAGTTGGAGATCAGTGTAAACCGATCAAGTGCGGATAACCGCCAATTCATCGCCGGATCCGAGGAGAGGCCTGTTTCTAAAGAAAAAACCTTCTCAACTAATGGTCCAAAGCATTCCTCCATCGAATCAAACCCAGAATTTGAGCCGAAGAGCGAAAACCAGGGTGTCCAGATATGGGAAGGGACGATGTAGATATCGGATGAGATATCAATAAGTGCCTTAAGCATTTCATCTGTAGCAAGGGATAAAGTAGGCCGGCCATCAACTTCCAATTTTCCGTATCTGCTGAGGTAGGCATTTACCCGTTCCACCGTGGCGAAATCCGGGGCAAATATGATATTATGAATTCTCCGCAACTTTCCATCTTTTGTGTAAATATTATTAACCTCAGCGGTAAGGATGAATTTGACTCCAGCGTATTCATAAACACCGTCCGAGAACTTGAGATATTCTTTTAATTCTTTTAGCCATTCTGGGTGGGTGAAGTCGCCGGTGCCGACCATACCTATTCCTTTCAACCGGGCATATTCGGTGATCTGGGGGATGGTCATATCCTGTGAAGTCGCCCGGGAAAATCGGGAATGAATATGTAAATCCGCAATCATGATTTTGTCGCCACCCCCATTATCCGGGAGTCCAGTTCCTGAGCAGGATTAAAGGTGAGATGGCGATAGAGATTAACATTGAAGCCGGCATCGGTTAGCAGCCTTCTTATTTCATCAAGGGGATAGGCCCGTTCCTGGTGGAGTTCTTTTATCGTGAGGTGCTGATTGTTCTCGTAGACATTGAGGGTCAAGCGGAGGGTGGAAATGCGCGTCTGGGGATCAAATGTATTATCCCATATTGAATGTATTGTACCATCGCGGCGCTCAAATACCTGATTTCCCCATTCCACCTGGAGGGCATGAATGGTATTCATATCAAAGATGAAAATTCCATGGTTTTTTAGATTAGTATAAACCGATTTAAAACAGTTGAATAATTCCTCTGGAGTTAAAAGATAGTTGAGGCTATCGTAGAGACAGGTTATTATTGGAACCGGCTCGGGGAGTGAAAAATTGCGTAAATCTCCTTTTAACAATCGCACCAAACCCTGACTGAATTCTGTTTCTGCAAAACGTCGGCGCGCAATCTCTAACATCCCCTCTGAAGCATCAAGCCCGATGACTTGGTAGTCTTTTTCCCGCCAGAGCTCAAGACATACCCCTGTGCCACAGGCAAGGTCTAAAAGCAATCTCTCTTCAATCTTATGCATCTTGATAATTCGCTCGATATAATTCACCCAGGAGCGATAGTTAATAAACGACATCAATTTATCGTAATAGGGGGGAATTTTGGTGAAAGGAGGACTAAATCCCTCTAATCTCATAATTGGGTGCCTCCTTGGTGATGGTAATATCATGAGGATGGCTTTCACGCAGGCCTGCAGGACTGATTCTGATATACTGGGCATTTTGCTGAAGGGTTTTAATATCCTTAGCTCCACAATAACCCATCCCGGATTTCAAACCCCCAATCAACTGAAATATCACATCCTTTACATGTCCACGATAAGGCACCCGGCCTTCAACTCCTTCTGGCACCAATTTTTTTGCAGCCTCTTGAAAATACCGATCGGCCGAACCGCGGCGCATCGCCGAGAGAGAACCCATTGCTCGGTATTCTTTGTACCGCCTTCCTTCCAGTAGAATCGTTTCACCCGGGCTCTCTTCGGTTCCGGCAAAAAGATTACCGATCATGACACTCGAGGCCCCACAGGCAAGGGCTTTGACGATATCACCGGAATACCTGATACCTCCATCAGCAATGACCGGAATATTATATCTCTTTGCTACCTTTGCACATTCCATTATCGCAGTGACCTGGGGCACTCCGATACCGGCAATAATGCGGGTGGTACAGATTGACCCTGGTCCAATCCCCACTTTTATCGCATCTACGTCCAGGTGCACAAGATATTCTGCTGCTTCTGGATTGCCTATATTTCCTGCCACGAGTTCAATATCGGGAAATTTTTTTCTAATTTCCTTTATGAGATTTATCACACTCCTGGAATGGGCATGGGCAACATCGATGACAATGGCATCAACCTCGGCTTCTACCAGTGCCGCTACCCGTTCCAACGTTCTTTTCTCCACCCCTACCGCTGCCGCGCACCGCAACCTCCCACCTTCATCAACTATTGCATTGGGATGTTCCATCTTTTTGACGATATCCTTAACGGTGATCAATCCCTTCAGGCGGCCGTTTTTATCCAGAATCGGCAGTTTCTCAATCTTATGCTTCTTTATTATTCTCTTAGCCTGTTCCAGGGTTGTTCCCTCCGGAGCGGTGACCAATTTCTCCCTGGTCATTACTTCCTTCACTCTTTTATTGAGATTATCTTCAAAGATTATGTCGCGGTTTGTCAACATCCCGACGAGGTGATAATCGTTATCGACAACCACTACTCCTGAGATTGCATTCTTCTCCATCAAATCTTTTGCCTCCCGCAGCGTCATATTCTCGGTCACCGTGATTGGATCCGAAACTATCCAACTCTCCGCTCTTTTCACCTTCCGAACTTCTCTTTGCTGCTCCTCAATACTTAAATTTTTATGGATGACGCCGATGCCTCCTTCCTGCGCCAGCGCAATTGCCATTGCTGACTCAGTAACGGTATCCATTGCAGCACTTACCAAGGGAATATTTAATTTGATATGCCGGGAAAACTTTGTGCGCACATCACAATCCCGGGGCAGGACTTCAGAATACTGTGGAACTAACAAAATATCATCAAAAGTTAGGCCTTCTTTTACTCTAAATTCTTTCATTTATTATTATAATAAAATCACCGCTTTTGTCAATCTTCATTTACTCAAATTTCTTTCTGAATATATAAATTTTTTGACTCACCGGATTCCAGTCTAAATTGGGAAAATCGGGATCAAATTTAAATCCGAGGATGTTGTATTTTCGTTCAAAGACCTTAACCAGAGAATAATGTTCTTCTTTAAAAAGAGTGCGTATGAAATTGCGGGCATTTACTTCTCCTACCTGATTATAGGGCATCTCCTCACATTCAACCTGTGTGATAACAAAATACTCGGGTTTATGGTGGAGGAGGGAATAGTAATCATAGTTGGTTTTGATCAATTTATAATACAATTGCTTTATTGCCTCGTCGTCCGTCTTCCCTACTGCATTGCCTTCGTTTGAGGGTAGTTCAATAGGTGGGGTATAACGAAAAGGCAAAACCGTCGCTGCACCCACACTTGTTTGGGCCGGAATATTTTTGAAAAACCAATCCGCTGCTTCCAATCGGGTATCGGGGTAGCGCATACGGTCAACCATCGCCTCGGTAAAAAGAAAGGTATAAATGAGGGCACCGGCTGAATAACCGGCAAAGATATACTGGAGATAACGATTTTTTATTTCTTGAGCCAAGCCGATGAGTGTGGTAGCAATAGCCAATGCCAAAAATGGTAGGGCTGGTAGGGAATGGCGGAGATGGGGAGAAGGCGATATTGTCATGATCAGATAAAAAGGCACCAGGAATGATAAAATTATTTTGTCGGAATTATTACGGCGTAAAATCACATAACCCAGTGCAACAAATGCCAGCAGGGCAAGCGGAAGGCGCAGGGAATAATAAATCATATAAGCGAAAGGTTTAAATGGATTGGTGGGATAATTGTTATAAGCCAATAGCCCTTTCTTACCAAAAATCCCCCCGAATTCATCAACATTTCCGAAAAGAAACTCCCGCCAGGAGAGTAGGGCATGGGGTGTGGTTAATAAAAAAACAATAAGCATTAGTGAAAATGTAAGGATCAGATTTTTCCAAATTATTTTTCTTTCTTTAATTAAAATAATCGCTATGAAGGTAAAGATTAGCAAAATGTTCATATATTTAGTTCCTAAGGCGAGACCAAGGAGGATACCGCTGATGATAAAATTGGATTGAAAAATCTTTTTTTTATTTAGCATTCGGGCAAGATAATATACTCCAACCATCTCCCAGAAAACTGCTGGGGCATCAACTACAAAGAGATGTGACTGGAAGACATGGGTAGGGAGGATAGCGAAGATGAATCCTGCAATCAAGCCGATTTGGGTATTGTATAATGCCTGGCCAATGAGATAGACCAACAGGGCTGTAAGAATGCCTTCAATACTTACCACTATCCGGCAGATGGTGTATATCCTTTGATAGTCATTGAGTGTTATCTTCTCTATTGGTTGCCCTTGGAGATTGGTCAATACCGGGTGGGCAAAATTTTTGATATAACCTAAAGCATAGGCTGACTTTATTGCGAGAAGGAGGGTATAATAGTGAAATGTCGGATTGATAAAGTAGTGCGGATTATAATCCCGGGGGTTTATCGTCAGTAGCATATTAATGACAAAAGCTTCGTCCTGATAGCCGGCTCGATAATATGGTTGCCGGGGCAGAGCCCAGTTAAAACCGCTGAGGCGGAGATATGCAGCAAGAATGATTATTAATAATAGTAATAAAAAGGTAATTTTCTGCTTTTTTATTTTGACCAAAAAAGCTCTCATAGATCAATCTCTGTTCAATAATATTTATTCAGGCAACAAAATCAAGATGAAAATTTAATTTTTTAACCTGGTTGCATTTTTATTGACAATTGAAATTTCTTAGTTATAATGTTTCATAACAAGGGGTTATATGAAAAAATTACTCATTCTTATACCTGTCTTTTTCATCGCGGCACGCGCCGATACAACAGTCGTCATCATCGGTACTCCATACGTCGGAAATTCTATCCCCTTCTGGGGAAATTCTTATGATGCCTGTAGATTCCAGGTTCTATTTTTGCAGCAGGAGATAAACACCTCCGGGAAGATCATTAGCTTTGCCTTCCAACCTACAAGCAACGCTGTCGGCGTTTACAATAATTTCCGTTTTTACTTCTGTCATACCACCGTCTCACAGCTCAGTACAGTGTTTGACGATAATTATGCGGGCAATACCCCACAGCTCCAGTTTGAATCTCCCTCATTTACTGTTGGTGGCGCAGCGAATAATTGGCTTGAATGGCCGGTCGATTTTCAATATGACAATAGCTCAAATCTTCTGGTTGAAATTCGTTGGAACGGAGATAATGGCGTTGCTGTCCCAATGTGGAGAACGGATGAAGCAATTCCGCGTCGGGTATATAATATGATTAGTGATAGTGCCTCCGCTGGGACAACCCAGAGGGGGAGTAATTATGTAAAATTGACTATTGATCGTGGCACAGGTAGTGAAGAGGTTATAATCGGTGACGAAAGGATAAAAAAGCTACTGATCGTTACACCAAACCTTGTGCGCAAAGGCAATAGGGTTTTAATAGAATGTACAACTCCAACTCGGTTAAAAATTTATGATGCTGCAGGTAAACTCATCAAGACATTTGATAATCCCACTAACGGTAGATTGATCTGGAATTTAACTGATTACAGGGGAAACCAGATAAGTGCCGGAGTTTATTTTATAAAGAACGATGTGCGCAGTGTGAGATTGGTGGTGATTGAATGATTTTTCCTGAGTCTTATTGGTAATAAAAGCAGCAGGCACGACAGACGGAAAAAAACTTTTTATCAAGAATAAGGGCACGGAGCTCTTTCATTGCCTGATTATTCCAACTATTGAAAAATTCTTTTTCTTTGATATTGCCCAGGATATAATCCGGACAGGATTCGATACTTCCATCCGGCAGGATGGTAGCGGTATTCCACAGTGCCCGACAATTACCTTTGTATACCTTATTAAATTCTTGGGGTGATTGATAATAGGCACGAAATTGGTCAAAATTGAAATTGGGAAATATCTCAATTATAAATTTGTCTTTAGGCAATTTATTGATTACCCCCTGAATTTCAAAAAAATCACCTAATGGTGGACTATAATGGCTTGCATAGCACCAGTAGTTTAAATCTTTTTTAATCTTATTTGCTAAAAATACCTCATGTTTTAATAATGCCTCTGCATCAAGATAGAGCGGATAGATAAACTGGATGCTATTTATTCGATATTCCTGTGCAATATTTATGATATCGTTCATCGTTTCTGGATGGGCAATATTTATTATTGAATTTATCTTCAAAATTGGTAAACGGCTTTTCAAATTATTCAATCTTTGAAGCCCTTTGATTATTTTATTAAAAGTTCCCTTGACCCCCCGAATTTTATCATGAGTATCCCCAGCACCATCGATTGAAATATCAATACGATTGACATTAAATTTTATAAGTTCTCCAGCATAATCCTCGAGGAATGTTCCATTGGTTGTGATATGAAGATATAAGTTATTTTTCTTTATGTGCTCAATGAGTTTTAGAATACCTTTATACACAAAAGGTTCACCTCCAGAGATATGAACTCGGGGGCGGAATTTTTTTATTTCCGCTATTATTTTTACCCAATCCGCATAATCCATTTCCGTTTCTACCCGGGCATATTTTTCAAAACACATCTCGCATTTTAAATTACATCTAAAAGTGGGATAAATATTGACTGTTTCCGGTCCCAGGGCATAAGTTTTGAGAAAATAATAACTAAAATTTGAACGCAATCTGTTTAATAAAATTGTTAGTGCATTCCTGGGATTAAGAATCGCCATACGCAATTTATTGACTAATTCTGGCATGCTAAAATTGGTTCAGTGCCCAGCGGGCTGTTTCGCGTAATATCCGGCTCTGCGAATTTATAAATTTTTTTATTAGATCAAGCGTTTTTTTATCCTTTATATTACCCAATGCAATAAGGGCATTTCTTTTTATTGCCTCAAAGTTTACCCAGCGGGCACTTATTTGATTATTTTTATATTTATTCCGGTAGGTAACTTCATCCATCTGTAGAATTTCAATAAGTGAGATATAAGAACCAACAATACCGATATCGGTCTTGGGGGACTCAGGTTTTATTTTCTTGTTAAACGGGCATACTTCCTGGCAAGTCGTACACCCGTAGATGCGGTTTCCCCAGACCCGGGCAATTGCATCAGAGATTACTTCCCGATGAGTAGTCAGACTCTGGATACATTTTTTTCGGTCGAGTATATAAGGCTCGATTATTGCTCCTGTTGGACAGGCTTCAATACATTTCCGACATTCTCCACAATCCATGTTTAATGGTTCATCCGGTTCCAGCACAAGATCGGTGATAATTTCTCCGAGGACGATCCAGGAACCATACACCGGGTTTATTATTATACTGTGCTTTCCATAATAACCAATTCCGCTCCTTTGAGCAATCGGTTTTTCTGCAATCGGTCCACAAGAGTAGGTTGCTACTTTTGCCTGATATTCATTTTTCAGCCACACACCCAATTTTTTTAAGCGTCTTTTTAGTTCTTTATAATAATTCCGACGGGTATAATGTGCCACCACCCCGTAGGGGTCACCAGGTTTCGTGGGATCGGGTTCTTCCGGGGTGAGATAAAACAAAAATCCACTGATGATCGACCTGGCGTCTTTTAGAATAGAGGCGGGATTACAGAATTTATCTATTTCCAGTTCAGAGACGAAATCCCGGTTAAGAAAGAGCCTCCGTGCTTGTTGGGCTCTTATCCTTTCACTTTCCTCGGAGAAAGGCGCTGCCGATGCAATCCTTACCTCTAAACCTAATTTTTGAGCAAATGCTTTTACCTTACGGGCGAGATCCATTTTTTAAAATGCCGGTCCGGCGGTTCGCGGTCGCTACAAGTGTTTAAGATTATTTAAGAAGAATGCCCAGCGGGAAAAAGACCAAATAACCCAAGACCAAAAGAATCGGTGCCAGGACGATATCACCAGCGCGCAATAAAATAAATCCGATTATCAACGAACCCAACCCAGCACCGAATAATAAGTAGTTCTTTTTTGTGAAACGCACTTCAATCAGTGCCTCGGCTTTTCTCTCCTTTTTTTCTTTTTTTGCCATAACCACCCCCATTCAATCAATCTTTATTTCGCTCAATTTCACAAATTCACCGTCTTTGATTGTCCAGATGTTAAAAGCACGCGCGTTCAGAAAGATCTCGGACAATCTACGGTGCAAGTTCGCCCTTTCATAGGTGGTCAGTTCGCGCAAAACCCAAAGCGTCTGAAAAAATTTAACCACTATTGGGTCTGTGCTATCCAGACCGTTTTTCTTTAACTCCTGGATTACAGTGCTATCTATAGAGGAAGTAGCAAAAAGCGCTGATTCCACATAGCGCTCACCCAGTCGCAAGACTTTTTCATGTTCAAACGATTCGATGCCCAACATTTTGATACCCTCAAGCCCATAATAATAGATCTGGGGCGCGGTATTGATGAGCATATCCGTATCCATTGCGAGAAAAATCGCCTCGGGGTTTTTTCTTTTTATCCGCTCCAACTCAGTCTTTAGTGTCACGGAATCTGGATTAAAAGATTCGACTGCCACGATTTGTCCATCGTTCTTCCTGATTTCCTCCACAAATACCCCGGCGAGTGCAGCATAGCGGGGAACTTCAGGGAAGAGCACGGCAAACCGGATTAAACCCAACTGGTTGAGACTATACCGTGCAATTCCCTTTGCCTGTTGTTCCATGGTCTGGGCAGGAGTGAAGATCATTGAAAGACTACCAAGCTTTAGATCGATATTTGTCGGCACAATAAGTGGAACACCCCGGGCGGTGGTATAACCTGCGACTCCTAAGGCTTCAATAGAAAATAAAGGTCCGATGATAAAATCGACTTTCTTTTCCTCAATCAGTTTTTGGACCGCGGCTATGGCCTCCACGGGATCGGATTTAGTATCCATTAAAATAATGGAAAATGACAGATAGTTATTATTTTCAAAAATTTTTATAATTTCTTTCAATTTTTGACCATAACGGGCATATTTTCCGGTTAGAGGTAGCAGCACGCCAGCAAACCTTGAGACTGCACCAAGTTCGCTTACCTTTTTGAAATCTTTAAATTCCTCTGCATAGGTAGTTTCAGGAAATCTTCGGGTTAAAACTTTAAAATCTCTCTCGGCATCCCTTTCTCGACCCGCTTTGATCTCCTCTCTTATCAAGTAATAGAGAATGTCTTCATCTATCGGCTCACCCAGGAAATTGCGATGCAATCTTTCAAGATTTTCCAAAGACATTTCCGCCAGCAACTGGATTATTTTTTTATATGCCGTCTCTTTTTCAAATTCATCGGTCGACTGTTTGTAGAATTTTATCAGATAATAGGCTGCCTTATAATCATTCAACAATTTCAAATGCGCATCGCCCAATAAACCCAGAATTTTTATCAGGTAATTGGAGTAAGGGTATTCCTTGACAAACCTTTCTCCATACAACACGGCTTTTTCAAAGTTGTTGATGCGGTAATAAGAGAAGGTCAACAGATATAATGCCGGTTCATAGGCTTGGGTGCCTGGGAAATCGCGCACCACCTTCTCCAATTCCACAATTGCCTTTTCGTATTGCTTGGTTTTGAAATGGTTATTGCCGGCTTCAAAATACTCGGCAGCTCTTTCAGCCGAAGGGCTGAATCGCGGAAGTAAAGGTCCGCAGGCGAGAAAAAAAAGGATTAATATCAGCACTTTTCTCATCAGGTAAATATTAACCAAAAATAATGAATTGTCAATGTTAGCGGTTACCACCCAAGAATTTCAAATTTATGCAAGGCTAAAGCCTTGCCCACGGGTTTTATCGTGCCTTCATAAGATATAAAAAATATAGAGAGGACTCAGTAGCGGTTTGAGGTTTGGGGTTTAGAAAATATGGGCAGGGAAGGATTCGAACCTCCGAAGGCTTGCGCCAGCAGATTTACAGTCTGCCCCCGTTGTCCACTTGGGTACCTGCCCTCAAGCCGGCGGCCAGATTCGAACTGGCGACTTGCGGTTTACAAAACCGCTACTCTACCGCTGAGTTACACCGGCGGAAAGAGACGATTTAATGATATTCAAATTTGAGTAAATGTCAAGATTATAATTTCTTGGTCCGAATCATACCTAACGGTTAAACCAGACTGCTATACGGTCATATAAGACCAAGGTATCTAATTCGGAGTGGCTGGGCTGCCTAATCTTTCTATTAATCATTCAGTGATTAAGTGGATAAAGAGGCTTACCCAGCCATTCTATTCCTCGCCAGACAAGTAGCATAATCAATCTGCTCACGCAACATATAATAAACAATGGTAGCAATCTTTCGCGCCAAAGCTACTTTTGCGATACCCTTGCCT
>JBDRWD010000054.1 GCA_039802205.1 candidate division WOR-3 bacterium | reverse complement strand
ATCATACCACTCATTCGCTCTTCCGGTGGCGATATCCAGATGGTACTTGGGTGATATCCGGGCAAGATCCGACCATTTCCCATAGACCCGCACCACCATTGTCTGAGCGGACAAGAAGGGCACCGCAACAAACAGTAAAAACAACCAACGACGCATGATACCCCCTTTCTTTATAGTAAAAGTATAATCAGCCCCGCCCAAAAGTCAATACCAATTGTTGCTGGGTCCTCTTCACTTTTTCAAATTATCTTTCACCTCTTTAACTGGCTATGGGTGATCAGCGGTAAAGAAAAACTCCATGTTTGCATTTTTTATTTTTCCAAGGCGAAAGCCACGACCTTTTAAATATTTGCAAATCAAGGTCTGTTATTGCAGATAATCATTTGTCGAGTTTGCTCGACATTGATTATTGCAGAGCAAACGCTGTCAATACAACCAACCATCTTATAAAAATGCGGAGATGATTCGGCAATTTTTGTTAAACCCTATCCATATTCTGGGAAATTTCAAAACCCCTTAAAAAGGGAAAAGTAGAAAGATCTCAGGAATTGTTGACTCACAGGATGATTTTGCATATAATACCTTGTGGCAATTTTAAAAGGCAAATTTTTGCTGATTTTTTCAAAGGAGGAGCCCGATGAAAAAATTGGAACTTAAACCCGAACAATTACGCTGGCAGTGTACCCCTGAATTGCTAAAATTTAAATCTCCAGATGAACTTGCACTCTGCGAAGGTATAATCGGTCAACCCAGGGCGATCGAAGCCTTAAAACTGGGTCTGAACGTGAAATACCCTGGCTACAATATCTTCGTCACCGGACCAGTAGGAACTGGAAGAACGACCGCAATCACCAAGCTGTTAGAAGAGTTAAAAACCAAAAAAGGACAACTCAAGGATTTGTTATATGTGAATAACTTCAAAAATCCGGATTTACCAAAACTCATTGTTCTTGATGCCGGGAAAGGTAGACAATTCCGGGATGAAATGGCACGGTTGATCCACCAACTTAAAACGAATATTCCCCAGCTTTTTGCGAGCGAAGAATATCAAAAACGTCGCGAAAAGATTGTGAGAAAATTCGAATTGGAACAGCAACGTATGATCAGCGAATTTGAAAAAAAGGTTGAAGAAAAAGGATTTAAACTCGTCCAGGTCCAAATGGGACCTTTTGTACGCCCGGCAATCTTACCCATCGTTGATGAGAAGCCGAGAAATTTTGAAGAACTAGATGAATTGATCAAAGAAGGTAAACTCTCTTCTGAGCGTTTGGAGCAAATCAAACAGGATCTGGAAGAACTAGAAAAAGAAATGAGCACGATCTATGCACGAACCAAGGAGAATCAGGACAAACTAAACGATGAAATTTCCCGCTTAAATGAATGGATGGTAAAACCGATGGTGAGTCATCTTATTGATGAAATAAGAAAGAAATTTGAAGATAAAAAGGTCGATGAATATCTGGATGAAGTCCTGGCAGAAATCATAACCAACATTGAACGCTTCCTTCGTAAAGAATCAAAGCATGACGAATTCCGGGCTTTTGAAGTTAACCTCCTTGTCGACAATTCTGAAACGAAAAGTGTACCCATCATCTTTGAAACTGCCCCTAATTTCAAAAATCTTTTCGGCACGATCGAAAGGTATTCACCAACCCCTGGAGTCTTCACCAGCGATTTTCTCAATATCAAGGCTGGTTCCTTTCTCCGCGCCAATGGTGGCTACTTAGTGCTGAATGCCTTCGATGCCTTAATCGAACCCGGTGTCTGGTCCACTCTCAAAAGGGCCCTACGCAATGGAGTTGTTGACATTCAAGTCTTTGATCCTTTCTACATTCTCTCCACCTCAGCCCTAAAACCTGAACCGATAAGTGTGGATGTAAAGGTGGTCATGATTGGCAATGAATGGTTATACTATCTTTTGTATTACGGAGATGAGGATTTCAAGACGATTTTCAAGGTTAAAGCGGATTTTGATACTGAAATGGAAAAGGATGTCAAAAACATCAATAATTATGCTTCTTTTATAAAATCTATCTGCCATAGCGAAAATCTTCTGCCCTTTACCAAAGAGGCAATTGCGGATATCATTGAATATGGGGTGCGGCTCGCGGGTCGGAAAGATAAAATTACCACCCGCTTTCATCTGATTGCTGATATCATCCGCGAGGCAGATTACTGGGCAAGGCAGCGCAAAAGTACTACGGTTGATACCGAGGATATTGAAAAGGCGATAGAAGGCTGGCGCAAGCGGGTTAATAAATATGAAGAGAAAATTCAAGAGTTGATTAAAAAAGACATATTGATGATTCAAACCAAGGGGAAGGCTGTGGGACAGGTAAACGGCCTTTCGATTTATCAGCTGGGTGATTATACATTTGGCCGGCCAACCAAGATTACCGCCAAGACCTCAGTAGGACGGGCTGGGATAATAAATATTGAAAGAGAAGCCAATCTCGCTGGACGGACTTTTAATAAAGGTGTATTAATAATCTCCGGCTTTTTGCGCGCACGTTATGCCCAGGAACGACCCCTCTCCATGGATGCCACTTTAGGTTTTGAGCAGTCCTATAGTGAAATCGATGGCGACTCTGCATCGAGCGCGGAAATATATGCCATCCTCTCAGCACTTTCAGGAGTACCGATAAAACAAGGGATTGCAGTCACTGGTTCGGTAAATCAGAACGGCGAGATTCAACCCATTGGGGGTGTAAACGAAAAGATTGAAGGTTTCTACGAGGTCTGTAAAGCAAAGGGTTTAACCGGCGAACAGGGTGTTATCATTCCGCGTGCAAATGTCAACGATCTGATGTTGAAGCAAGAAATCGTAGATGCAGTGAAAAGAAAAAAGTTTCACATTTATGCGATAAAAACGATTGATGAAGGCATTGAAATACTGACCGGAATGAAAGCGGGTCGGAAGACGAAAACTGGCTATGAAAAAAATACCATTAATTATCTGGTAGAGAAGAAATTGAAAGAATATGCAGAAAAATTGAAGGGCGAAGAGAAGAAGGACGGAGAACAAAAGAATAAAAAATGAAAAGAGGGGGCGTACGCCCCCTCTTTTCATTTCGTCTTCAAAGCGAACGTCGCCGGCTTAACCTTTTTGAAGAGTTGCGGATTGCGTTTAATGGTGATATAGACTGAACGCTCAGGCTCTTTGCGGTGGAATTTATAACCCCGAGCAATGAGCCGTTTGGTAATTTCGCGATAGTGGAGCGGCGTTTTGCTTCTTTTTAAAATATCTATCATCAGCATCTTTATCGTGACTCTCTTTTTTGGTTTTTTCATAATTTCCTCCCTATTACATTTATGCACCCGCAGAAGTTAAACGACGATATTGATGAGTTTCCCGGGTACATAGATTATTTTTTTTATTTGTTTATTGTCGGTATGGCGCTTTATTCTTTCATCGGCCAAAGCCAGGGTTTTGATCTTCTCTGCATCGCAATCGACCGGTACCACAATATGACCCCGGACTTTGCCGTTCACCTGGAGTACAACCGTCATCTCCTCACTCCTGAGATAATGAGGATCGTATTGTAGCCAACCTTCGGTGAGCAAACTCCCGCTCTTCCCTATCTGGGACCAGAGTTCATCAGCAAGGTGGGGGGCAAAAGGCGAAATCAAATTGATCAGCACATACAAACCGTATCCGAAGTATTCATCCCGCGGATTATACTGATATAGCTCGTTTAACAATTCCCAGAGACAAGCAATTGCGGTATTGAACTTAAAATTTTCTAAGTCTTCGGTCACCCGTTTGATCGTTTGATTGATCTTGATATATAGTCCTTTCTGAGAATCATGCTCGGGGGGAAGAGATACTTTTTCTACTACTGTCTGTTTATTCTCAATAACCAGTCGGTATAGCCGGTCGATAAATCTCTGAGCACCAGTAACCCCTTCATCACTCCATTCCATATCTCGTTCCGGAGGGGCCGCAAAAAGAATTGTGAGCCGAGCAACATCTGCCCCGTATTTCTCAACAAAGGGGCCAACCGGGACAGCGTTGCCTTTGGACTTGGACATAACCTCCCCATTTCTCAGCACCATACCCTGAGTAAACAGATTAACTGCCGGTTCATCTACCGGGATATATCCCGCATCGTAGAGAACCTTTGTGAAAAATCGAAAATAGATCAAATGACCAGTGGCATGTTCAATACCACCGATATACTGATCAATGGGAAGCCATTTCCGGGCATTCTCCATTGAACAGAATTCTTTATCATTCCGGGGATCCAAATATCGTAAAAAGTACCAAGAAGAACAAACAAAAGTATCCATGGTATCGGGATCCCGTTTTGCAGGCTGCCGACATTGCGGACAATAGGTATTTATGTATTCCTCAACCGCTGCCAGGGGTGATTTCCCCCTTGGAATGTAATCTTTAATATTTTCGGGTAGCAGTACAGGTAAGTCTTCTTCTGGAACCGGAACAATACCACACTTTTCGCAATAAATTATGGGAATAGGTGCACCCCAGTAACGCTGCCGGGAGATGAGCCAGTCTTTAATCCGATAGTTTACCGCCTTGCCTCCCATATTCTTTTTACTCAAAAAATCGGTGACCGCCTCAATTCCCTGGGCAGAGGTCAAACCGGTGAACTCTCCGGAATTCACCATTATCCCGTAGTCTACAAAGGCATCAACCATCGTTTCCGGATCTAATTCTCCGTCCGTGGGTCTGATTACCACCTCTATCGGCAGGTTATATTTCCGGGCGAATTGAAAATCGCGAGAATCGTGTGCAGGAACCCCCATCACCACCCCACTACCATATTCCCCGAGAACATAATCCGCAACATAAATCGGCACTTCCCGGCCATTAACAGGATTAATGGCGTACAGACCAGTAAAAACACCATCTTTTTCTCTTTCTGCCCGTTCGATAATACTCCGCCGTGAAGCCTCCAGAATGTAATTCTGAATTTCGTTCTGGAAAGGTGCAATTTTAAGCAGCTGGTCGAGCACAGGACTTTCTGGAGCAACTGAGAGAAAAGTAACTCCAAATATTGTGTCAGCACGGGTTGTAAATACCTCAAGTTTCAGATCTCCACCTTTTACGGGAAATAAAATATTTGTGCCTTCACTCCGACCAATCCAATTCCGTTGCATCTGTTTTACCCGCTCCGGCCAACCGGTAAGGCGGTCCAGATCCTTCAGCAAGCGCTCAGCATACTCCGTAATCTTGAAAAACCACTGATTCAATTTCCGTCGTTCAATCGGTGCCTTACAGTTAGAACGATAACAGTGCCCGTCCACTACCTGTTCATTCGCCAAAACTGTCTGACAACCCGGGCACCAGTTGACATAAGCCTCCTTTTTGTATGCCAGTCCCCGCTTATACATCAACAAAAACATCCACTGAGTCCATTTATAATAGTCCGGCAGACAGGTAATAATCTCGCGGTCCCAATCGTAACTTATCCCGAGCATCTTCAATGATTCATCCGATATCCGGATATTATTCATTGTCCACTCACGCGGATGGATGCCAACCTCAATCGCCCGATTCTCCGCAGGCAAACCAAAAGCATCCCAGCCAAATGGGTGTAGCACATCATATCCAGTCCGCCTTTTGTACCGGGCAATCACATCGCCGATCACATAATTTTTACAATGCCCCATATGGATATCACCGGAAGGATAAGCAAACATCACCAGGTCATAATATTTTTTTTGGGGATTTTCGTTGGTTGCAAATAGTTTATTATCTAACCAGTATTTTTGCCATTTGCGCTCAATGAGTTGGTGATTATAAACCATAGCCTTCGATTAGATCGTGAGTATCTCTGCCCCGCATTTCTCACAATACCAAGAATCCGGTGGGTTGAGAAAACCGCATTTGGGGCAGGCAATTCCTTCTTCTTTTTTGGGTTTACTTTTTTCTTCCTCTGCCGATTCCAGAAGGGCATTGGTTTCGATGAGTAATTCATCAAGCTTTTTCACTTCCTCAGGCAATTTTTCTTCCAGAATATGTTCATCAATCGTCAGTTCCTCAATCTTCGTTTCTTGAGGTGGTGGTGAAACCTCTTCCTTAACCTCACTAACTTCTAACTCCTTCTCCCCAATTATCGACTGGAACCAATTTACCCGATTTTCTATTTCCCTTAGCCGCCCTTCCACTCCATTTAATCTTTCCCGACTTTCGCCTGTGAGTTCCTGAAATTTTTCTTCGCTATACTCGCCAATAGCGTAACGCAACTCTATCTCCTCCAACTGGAGTTTCAACTCCTTCTGTTGTTGCAAAAGCCCGGCTTTCTCCCCGTTGAGTCGTTCTATCTCCATCTTTACCAGTTCTTTATTCGCCGCGAGTGCCTCATCTAACTTTTTTAATTTGGTCTCGTAATCCGTCTTCACCTTGAGATAAACTTCATGGCTGACACTGCCCTTTTTCTCTTCAATCTTCTGTAATTTACTGATCAGATCGTGACGCTCCGCCTCTATGGCTTTCAGTTTCTCCAGATTGTTATCTTTCATGATTTACTCCTTTGATTAATCCCTAAATTCTTGATAAAAAATATCTCCATATTGAGTTCCAAGAATTCGGAACCATGCTTTGCCCGATTATCTAAATAAGCTAATTCCGTGCCAAGCCGTCTGATCCACATATCATTTCTGTACCGGGTGGCATAATCACAAAGCATCCGGGCAAGGAGGCCAATCATCGGGAGTGACGTTCTTAAATAAACTTCGGCACGCACAAAATCCTTTAATGCCTCAGGATTGCTTTGGAAAAATTTATTGGCAATGAGATATATATTGTCGTCGGTAAGACCCGGTGCGAGCTCCTTCATTCTCCGTATATCAATCTCTTGCATTTGAAAAAGATAGTTTTCTATTTTCTGGAGTTCGTTTTTAAGGCCTGTTAGATCATCGGTGAATTCTTCCATCAAATAAGCCACCAACTCCGGTCGGTCTTTAAGTCCCATATTATGTAATTTTTTCAAGATCCAATGATAAACAGTCGCTTCATCTGGAATTAATGTCACACTGTGGGCTTGAGGAAAAATTTCACAAACTTTTTTAAAATTCTCAAGATTGCGTTTCTTGGATTGTTTATCTTCAATCTTATAAACCATTATCAAACAGCACGAAGGTGGCACCGCGGGAAGTAATCGGGCAAACTCCCGCAAATGATTTAAATCCTCTCGCTCAATATTTTTCAATACCACAACCCTTTTAGGTGATACAAAAGGCGCAGTGTATATTTTGTTAATAATATCAGAATATTCCTGCTCTGTAATGGAACAGATTTCAACATCAAAATTCTCATCCACATTCAAAGATTTTTTTATTTCTTCGATTGTATTATTGATCAATACCGACTCCGAACTGATGATAAGATAATGATTATAAGTCGTTGATTTCGCAGCTGCTCTCTGGGATTTAATCATACAATTATTCTACACAAAATTTTTTATCTGTCAAGGGCAATGTTCCCTTAGTTCTCCATATTTTTTATTTCTTATGAAGGGTGGTAACCGGTAAAATGGAAGGCGCAGGCTTTAGCCTGCGGATAAATTTTTTTAAATCCCAGGGTATTTCGCACCCTGAAGGGTGCGGCTACCTCTAATAATCCAGTGCATAAAAATAATTTGACAAAAAGTGAGGAAGAATTAGCCCAATAACTTGTTGACTTTTCATCATTAACGAATAAAATTACTCCATGGTCGGTATTGGATACGATATTCATAGATTGGTGGAAAAAAGACCACTCTATCTGGGGGGAGTAAAGATTGATTACCCCTTGGGTTTGCTTGGTCATTCGGATGGTGATGTCCTCCTCCATGCGATCTGTGATGCCCTGCTGGGTGCGGCAAATTTAGGAGATATTGGCTTTCACTTCCCACCCGAAGACAAGAAATACAAGGACATCTCCAGTCTGAAATTGTTAAAAAAGGTTGGCGAATTCTTAAAAAATTCAGGATTCTTTGTAAAGAACATTGATGCGGTGGTCATCGCCGAAAAGCCGCGGTTGCTGCCTTATCTACCGGAAATGAGAAAAAATATCGCCCATGCCCTCTCCATGCATCCTGAGCATGTCTCCATCAAAGGCAAGACAAACGAAGGAATGGGTGAAATCGGAGAAAATAAAGCAATTGCAGCTTTTGCTGTCTGTGAGATAGGTCGAATATATGATTCCGCTGAAAGATGATATTGCTTCGTACACAAAACCGGTAGTCTCTTATACAATTTTGGGATTGAATATTCTGGTCTATGGTTATGAATTTTTATTAGGGCCAGAAAAAGATGCATTCATTTTTCAATTCGGAACGATTCCCTACGAACTTTTCAATCCCCAGGGCATCTCTTCTTATCTCACGATATTTTCCAGCATGTTTACACATGCTAATTTTATGCATCTGGCTGGGAATATGCTCTTCCTCTGGGTTTTTGCAGATAATGTAGAAGACTTGATGGGACACTTCAAATTTTTACTCTTTTATTTACTTTGCGGTATTGCAGCAGTTTTCCTCCACAGCATCACTAACCCGGATTCCCGCATCCCGATGGTGGGCGCCAGCGGAGCTATTTCCGGTGTGATGGGTGCCTATCTTGTTTTTTTCCCCCAGGCACGAATCTTATCATTGATACCGCTGGGTTTCTTCTTAAGAATTGCCTATCTACCTTCATTATTCTTTATCGGTATCTGGTTTCTCTATCAATTTTTCTTAGGATTCGCATCCCTGGGAGTCAAAGGAGGGGGAGTCGCGTATTTTGCCCATGTCGGCGGATTTATTGCTGGTTTATTGTTGGCATTTCTTTTCAAAAAAAGGGCAAAAAGAAAATTTTCGGATTTTGATTATGACATA
This sequence comes from candidate division WOR-3 bacterium, assembly GCA_039802205.1. Lineage (NCBI taxonomy): Bacteria > Pseudomonadati > Caldifarciminota > Caldifarciminota bacterium. The sequence goes on along the minus strand of JBDRWD010000054.1, from coordinate 11,057 downwards.
TTCTGATTAAAGGAGGCTAGATGTTTGTAGCATTTTTTCTCTTGGTGGAAACAATAAATCCCCGCTTACCTTCTGCGGATAAGATTGATCCCCGGTGTTTCCGAAACGAATTTGTCCATGCCTGGGTTCTATTTACCGACAAAGGCATTCCTCAAAACCGATACAACGAAGTATTAAACTTGACCCGCCAAAAAATTCCTACTGAAGTCCTGCAGCGCCGAATCTTCCGAAAGGGTATTGTTGTTGACTATGGAGATATCCCTTTAAACGAAAATTATCTTGAAGAAATCCAGAGAACCGGAGGAATTCTTTTGTACCGCTCAAGATGGCTCAACGCGGCCAGTTATATAATCCCACGCGATAATCTTGATGAAATTGCATCTTTTGACTTCGTTTATAAAATAATCCCGGTAGCACATTTTAAAAAAATAAACGAAGTCGAAGTCGCCCTCCAGGATACCGGTGGATCTCTCACCCAGCGTCAGTTAAAAATGTTCAATATTGATTCCCTCCATAAAATGGGTATCTTCGGTTCAAATGTGAAAATCGGTTTTCTGGACACCGGCTTACGTCGCACGCATAACGCCCTAACCGATTTAAAGGTTATCGCGGAATACGACTTCCTCAGCGGAGACCAGATTTTTCTTGATAATCTCCCGGTGACAGGAAAATACGGAGTATACACTGAAATCCTGTTCCATCAAAACGCGCAGCGGATCGAATTATTCTTAATTGGTGATACCAATTTTCTCTATATGCCCACCCGGGATATTCTATATACCTATTCTTCAGACCATGGTCTCACCTGGAGTGAACTGAAAAAGATAACCAATAATGCTAACAACAACTGGATATCCGAAATCAACCTCTGCGGAGGTGATACAACATTTTTATTCTTTAAGAACCGCGCCGGGATCAATTTAATCGCCATGGATACCAGCATCATCGCCGGACCGACATTGATAACCGGAAGTATTTTTCAAAATCCACGTTCAATCCTTATCGGTGATACAATTTATCTTTTCTATCGGGACAAAAGGAATATCTTTTTACGCAAAGGAAATATTGCCGGATTTCCCAGTTCGATGCTCGTCACCACTTGCTCCACGCATATCAAACTTGCAGAGGCGTGCACCAACGGTTCCCGGATCGGGCTGTTTTATTATCAATTCCCGGATGACTCCATCTTTTTTGCTTATGCAAATATTCCGGCGGATACCTTTCATATTAAATTCACCCACCTTTTGGGCAAGGATCCGCAGGTGGTATGTTTGGGTGATACCATCTTTCTTTTATACAAAGACTATTCCGTTTTTCCTTTTTGCCGAATTGCCTTCACCATTTCCTATGATTTCGGGAATCAGTTTATGCCTGCAAATTACCTATCTCCCTCTCTTGATGCGGCAGGAAAAATGTCGCTCGCCAAATCCGGAAGCACTATCGTAGCGCTCTGGGAAAGTGCCGGTAAAATTTATCAGCGTATTTCTTATGATAACGGGATGAGCTTCGCCACCCTTGATTCGCTCCCTAAAGAATTCGTTTATCTACCAACATCTGCCCTTATCACCGGTGAAATCAAAAAATTTTATTGTCAGCGTGGAGACAATAATACCGATGGTTATACCCTCAATGACCCACAATATTTCCATCCCCACCACGGCACTGAGATGGTGGGGGTTGTTGGTGGCTATGCTACCAACAATTATATCGGTGTCGCTCCTGGTGCCCAATTCATTATAGCCAAAACCGAAAATCCCGATACATTATACGAATTTCCCGTGGAAGAAGATACTTACATCGCTGGATTGGAGTGGTGTGAAGCCAAAGGTGCAGATATCATCTCCAGTTCCCTTGGCTACACTGACTGGTACAACTGGCCTGATGATTATGATGGAAAAACTTCTTTAGCCTCAATTGCAGTGTATGAAGCGACCCGCCGCGGGGTTGTTGTTGTCACCGCCGCAGGGAATGTTGCCATTCCTCAACTCGTCATTCCCGGAGATGCAATAAACGCTATCACTGTGGGCGGTATAGATACAACATTCCAGCGCTGGCGCTATTCTGGTTATGGTCCAACCGCCGATGGCCGGATAAAACCAGAGATCGTCTGCCTCGCCGCGGCCCCGGTGGTAGTAAATCCGGATGAAAAAAATTCCTATCTCCTTTCCTACGGCACATCCGGGGCTACAGCACTTGCTGCTGGTATCTGTGCCCTTTTACTGGAAGGACATCCCGCCTGGAATGTTGATTCAATCCGTCAGGCGCTATTTGAAACCGCCAGTTTTGCCTCCTCGCCCAGCGAAAGTCTGGGTTATGGATGGCCAGATGCGGTCAAGGCATTTTACTATTCGCCCCCAGTAATAAAACCGATAAAAAACTGTGCCTTGCTTGCTCCTTTTCCCAATCCCGCGGTGTTTGATCGGCAACTGAACATTTATATCCCTTTTGTGCTAAATACTAAATCATTCGTTGAACTACGCATATTCTCTATCACCGGTCGACTCATCAAAAGAATTGAAATTGACCACCAGTTGGCACCCGGGCGTTATACCGACACCAATCCCCTCTCTCCTAATGCCGCATTCATCTGGGATGGTCATGATGAACAAGGAAAGGCGGTAGGCGCCGGGATTTATTATTGTTTTCTTTATACTTATGGGGCAGGCAACGATGTCACCAAGATCGTAATTGTGAGATAATCGAGGAGGTAGTATGTGGGAGAAATTATTTAAACTTAAGGAACATAACACTACGGTCAAAACCGAAATCCTAGCCGGTGTCACTACCTTTATGACCATGGCGTATATAATTGCAGCCAATCCCCTCATTCTCCAGGCCGCAGGTATGGATAAAGGAGCTGTGACTTTGGCAACCTGTCTCGTCGCCGGATTGATCAGTATTATCATGGGGCTCCTTGCCAACTATCCGATTGCCTTAGCACCGGGAATGGGTCTGAATGCCTTCTTTGCCTATTCCATCTGCGCAGGAATGGGGATCGATTGGCGTGTTGGATTGGGATTCTTCTTTATTGAAGGCGTGATCATCGTGATCATCACCCTCACCAAACTTCGGGAGACGATAATTGATTCAATCCCTTTTACCTTGAAATGTGCGGTGAGCGTGGGAATTGGACTGTTCCTTGCCTTCATTGGCTTTGAGCAGGCCGGGCTCATAACCCGAGACCCGGTTACCTTTGTGAAAATTTCCCCTCTTGCCCACCCCGATATCTATCCTCGAATCATCCTCGCCGGTATCGTGCTGCTGGTCACGACAATTCTTCTGGTGAAAAAGGTGCGGGGAGCAATCCTGATCGGCATCCTCATCGGCACACTTTTAAGTTTCATTCCTTTTTTCCGCACCCGGGGAGAAATACTCCAGTTGCTGAAACCTTCCTTAGCACCTACTTTCTTAAAGCTCGATATCCTCGGGGCGCTAAAATGGTCGTTTGTCACCTTGATCTTTACCCTGCTCTTCGTCGACTTCTTTGACACCGCCGGAACCGTAATTGGCCTGGCAGTGAAAGCAAAGTTTATTGATGAAAAAGGTCGAATTCCACGGATTGGCAGGGTTTTATTCGCGGATTCGCTTGGTCCGGTCCTCGGTGCCCTTATCGGCACTTCTACGGTCACTTCCTATATTGAAAGTGCAGCGGGTATTGAAGAAGGGGGGCGCACCGGACTCACAGCAGTGACAACGGGTATTCTGTTTCTTATCGCCATCTTCGCTGCTCCGCTCGTCGGTTTTATACCGGCCGTCGCCATTGCCCCTGCCCTCATCATCGTGGGTATTATGATGATGGAATCGGTGATAAAAATCGACTTCTCTGATTATTCCGAAGCCGTGCCGGCTTTTATCACCATCGCCAGTATGCCCTTCACCTACAGCATTTCCAACGGCATATCGCTTGGATTCCTCGCCTATGTTTTAATCAAATTCTTCAGTGGCAGAGGCCGGGAAGTCTCGTTGGTTATGTATATCCTCGCGATATTCTTCTTAGTGTTCTTCATTACTAGCCCGGTGTTCAAACAATGAAAGAAAAGAGACCTCTTGTGCCCATTGCCCTGCTCGCTCCACCCGGAGGCAAAGAGCTTGCTGCACTCGTCGATCGCGAGCTGGTCAAACGCCGGTTTGGCAGAAATAATAATAAAAAGACCTTCATCATTCCCTGTGAGTGTCCAAGATTCGCCAATGGTGAAGCAAAGGCAGTGCTTTATCAATCCATCCGGGGTTATGATGTCTATATCATCTCGGATATCGGTAATTATGGATGCCGTTTTACCATCCAGGGGATAACCACCCCGATGAGTCCGGATGATCATTTCCAGGACATAAAAAGGGTTGTTGCAGCGATTGGTGGTCGGGCATATCGCATCAATGTGATTATGCCATTGTTGTATCAAAGTCGGCAGCATAAACGAACCGGTCGTGAATCCCTGGACTGTGCCCTTGCCCTCCAGGAATTGCAAAATTTAGGAGTTAAAAATCTCATCACCTTTGATGCCCACAATTCCCATGTCCAGAATGCTGTGCCTTTAATGGGTTTCGAAAACCTCCATGCGAGTTACCAGATTATCAGGGCACTTCTGGAGAACGAAAAAGATGTGGTGGTCGATAAAAAACGGCTCATGGTGGTAAGTCCGGATGAAGGTGCCGTGGATCGCTCTCTCTATTACGCGAATAGTTTGGGTGTGGAACTCGGCTTTTTTTATAAAAGACGCGACACTACCAGGATTGTGGATGGGAAAAATCCCATTGTCAAACATGAATTCTTGGGCACCAACATTGTGGGAAAGGATGTTTTGATCGTAGATGATATGCTCGCCTCCGGACAGTCGATGTTGCTCTCCGCCGAAGAACTAAAAAAACTCGGTGCCCGCAATATTTATGTTATCGTCACCTTTGCTCTGCTCACCGATGATGGGGTGCAGCGTTTTGAAAATGCCTATCGGCAGAATCTAATAAAAAGAGTTTATGCAACCAATCTCACCTACCGAAACCCAAAATTGAAGAATGCCGAATGGTTTCGGGAAGTTGACATCGCCGAATTTGTTGCCTACTTTATCGACCGGTTCAATAAAGATGAATCGATTAGCGCCCTTTTGGATACCTCACATAAGATTCATAAATTTTTAAAGAAGCGCTGATTGAAATTTGTCATCCACCGCCACAAGGCCACCCATCTCCATTGGGATTTGAGGTTAGAAATTGATGGCGTATTAAAATCATGGGCGGTTCCCAAGGAACCGCCGTTAAAAACCGGTGTCAAAAGACTCTGTATTGCGGTAGAGGACCATAGCCTTGATTATGCAGATTTTGAAGGCGAAATTCCTTCTGGGCAGTATGGCGCGGGTTGGGTGGAGATATGGGATAAAGGAGAGTATGAGCTAATAGCCAGGGATAAGGATGTTATTAAATTCAAGGCATATGGAAAAAAGTTACATGGAATTTATGTCCTCTATAGATTTCAAAAAGCCGGCAAAAATTCCTGGCTCTTATTCAAAGTTGCTGATTGAGTTTTAATTTTAAAACTCCTTACAATTGACGGAATTAAAAAATCGGATATAATCTAATGAGCAAGGAGGCAAATTGACCGATCTTTCTGGAAAAGTTAAAAATTTAGTGGAGAGGATTGAAAAGAACAATTGCTGGCGTCAGCGGGAATGTATCAATCTCATTCCCTCTGAGACGACGCCCAGTTTGTTGGTAAAACTATGTGAAATCTCTGACCCTGCAGGTAGGTATGCCGAGCACCGGACGATGAAGGGTGAAGAGATATACTTTTATCAGGGAACAGATTTCATCCGCGAGGTTGAAGAAGAATTGCGCAAGGAAATGGCGGACTATTTCAATTGTCCGAGTATTGAATTGAGACCCATCAGTGGCCAGATGTCAAACGAAATAGTCTTCAAGGCAATGGTCAAGTTTATCAACCGCGATCGTAAACCCGGTGAACCGCTTCGGCGTTTAAAACTGGTGATGAATAACGATTTAAACAAAGGTGGCCACCTCAGCTCTCAACCCATGGGTGCATTATTCAACTATGTAGAAGAAGACCCGGCAACCGGTAAAGAAAATGTAATAAACTTTCCGGTAAAAAAAGATTGTATGCATAAGGCAGATTTAGAAAAAATTGCGGAAATCCTCCAGAAAGAAAGACCAGAATTGATTGTTTTCGGGAAAAGCATGTTTCTCCACAGAGAGCCGGTGGAATTTGTCCATCAGTTAGTCAAAGACTGGGAGCCGCGGCCGATTTTAATGTATGATATGGCTCATGTTTTAGGCTTATATGGTGCATTCCAAGAGCCGTTTAAAGAAGGCGCAGATATCGTCACAGGAAGCACCCATAAAACATTCTTTGGTCCCCAACGGGGGGTCATCGCCTCCACCATCACCAAAGATTCTCCTTTTGCTAAACTCTGGGTTGAAATCAAAAGCCGGGCATTCCCGGGTTCAACAAGCAACCATCATCTCGGCACTCTTTTAGCCTTATTGATGGCGACCTACGAGATGAATGCTTTTAAAAAAGAATATCAGGAGCAGGTAATAAAAAATGCCAAGGCGTTTGCCCGTGCTTTGAAAGACTGCGGCATTGATGTCGAGGGTGATGAAAAAGATGGTTATACCGAAACCCATCAGGTAGTAATCCGGGTAAAGAAATACGGAAGCGGTAATGAACTGGCACGTCGCCTGGAAAATAATAACATCATCACCAATTATCAGGCTCTGCCTGATGATGAAAGTTTTCTCCATGCGAGCGGGATCCGCATGGGGGTCCAAGAGATGACTCGCTTCGGGATGAAGGAAAAAGATTTCGAACCCCTTGCTCAATATATTGCCGATGTGATCATCCACAATAAAAACGTAAAAGAAGAAATCAAAAAATTCCGGCAAAAATTTTTGAAGATGGAATACTGCCTGGAACCTGAAGAAGCAATAAACTTGGCGGTAAGGATCTTTTCCAGCATCTTTCCGGATGTCGATTTCTTCAAAAAATTCGCCCAAAATCTTGTGCAATTCATTACCTGATGGCGAATTTAGCACAACAGACTGGTGCAATATTATTAAGCAAGAGGTTAACCCTCAGTGTCTGTGAATCCTGTACTGGCGGAATGCTGGGTAGCATGATCACCAGCATCCCTGGAAGTTCCAATTATTTTAAGGGTGGGGTGATTGCCTATTCCAATGAATTAAAAATCAAATTGGCACAGGTTAGGAAAAAAACGCTCCAAGATTTCGGCGCGGTAAGCCGCCAGACTGCCCGTGAAATGGCAGAAGGGACAAAAGCAAAGACCGGGTCAGATCTCTGTCTGGCGATCACCGGCATCGCCGGTCCGGGTGGAGGCACGAAAACAAAACCGGTAGGACTGGTATATATCGGCCTTGCCCTCCCCAATAAGACGATTGTGAAAAAATTTTTTTTCAAGGGAAATCGTGCCCAAATACGGAAACAAGCCTGTTTCCAGGCATTAAAGTTATTGATCCAGAACCTTAAAAGAAAAAATGAGGACCTTCATTGCAATTGAGATACCCGAAAAGGCGCGTCAAGTAGTCTGGCATTTCATCCAAGGACAGAAGAATAAAAATCTCCCGATAAAGTGGGTAGAATTTGAGAATCTCCATATCACTTTGAAATTCCTCGGCGAAATAAAACCGGAAAAGCTTGATGACCTTGTCTCCCTTCTTGTTGGAGTGAGTAGCAAAACAAAAAAATTTTTTCTCAGTCTTAAGGATCTGGGTTGCTTTCCAGGAATAAGAAATCCACGGGTTTTATGGATAGGGGTTGCTGAAGGCGCGGAAGAACTAAACAATCTTGCCACAATCATTGATAATGATCTTACCAAATTAGGTATCAAAAAAGAAGAAAAAAAATTCCACCCCCATCTTACAATCGGAAGAATTAAAGCACCCTGTCCGGTGGCAGACATCATCAATCAGCCATTGACTACCGAGAGATTTGAAGTAAGTGAATTTATTCTTTTTAAATCCACCCTTACACCTTCTGGTCCTATTTACGAAAAAATAAAAGTCTTTCCCTTAATCTGAGGGTCTTGGTGGAACGACCCGGATGCCTCTTTTGGTTCCCGGTGTATTGTCGAATATTTCAATGATATAAAATAATAACACGGGAAATTTCCTAGAAAACCTCCCGTGCATATACTCATGGGCGAGATTCACAAAGTGAACCAGTTTCTTCTCCATGGGTAAAGCTGTATCATCCTCGGGGTGGACGATGCGCGCGATGGTTCTTATTTCATAAGTCGGGATATCCATAAACACAAGCGTCGCTACCGGGTTTTCCATGATATTTAGAAAAGTATGTGTTTCAAAATCCCGGGTGGTATACAACTCAAGCGAAGTCTGCTTACGCCAGTCAAAAAAGTCCGGCTGTTCATATAACGATTTTAAAATATCCATCTTTTCAGGCATCTTATTCTCAAAGGTTTTTTCTAAAAGTTCAATCGCCTCATCAATCTTTTCATCTTTTGGTGCCAGACCTATTCCCTTCACAGCATTATTGAGGGAAAATTTAGAATCAAAACGTGGTAATCCATAGGTTGCTACAACTCCGGAATGTGGGCCACCAAGTTCGGGCATCACACCGGTCTTTATTTTCTCAAGAAACTCAAGGCGTTTCTTCAAATTCCATTCTATAAAACCCTCATCGGCCTCGACCAGATCATAAGTTTGCCATCGACCATCAATTCGGGCTCGGATCTTGCCTCTGCTATATCCTGACATATCTACCGTCTTTTGGATAAATTTGTCACCTATCCAGAAACTTCTATGTGAATGTTCCCATTTTCCAGCCCAGAGGAATCGGCTGGCACCACGAAAAGATAGAATGCTACCCAGGACCGCGAGGCATTTTTTCAAAAAATTTCTTCTCGTCATTCGCCTCCCTTTTTATTCTTCCGCATCATCTGTAAAAATTCTTTTACGATCCGCGGATCCAACCGTGTACCACTGTAGGTCTCTATTGCCGAAAGAGCCCCCTCCGGTGAAAATGGTTTTCGATAAGAGCGAATCGTCGTCATTGCATCATAGACATCACACACAGCCAGCATCCTAGCCTCCAGTGGAATCTCTTCCCCTTTTAGCCCTTCCGGATAGCCAGTGCCATCATAATTCTCGTGATGGTGTTTGATTATCGGGACAACTTCTTTTAATCCCTCTATCTGCTCCAACATCCGTGCACCCTCAACGGGATGGCGTTTAATTTCTGAAAATTCAAACTCATCCAACTTTCCTGGTTTATTTAAAATCGCCTCACTGATTCCAATCTTACCAATATCGTGTAAAAGTCCTGCCCAGTATAGCAATTTCTTCCGCCCATCGGTAAGCTCCATATGTTCAGCGAGCTTCATCGCCAATTCAGTCACCCTTTCGGAATGACCCCGGGTATAAGAATCCTTAACCTCCATTGCTAGCACCAAAGCCCTGATGGTCTCAGAATAACTCCGTTCAACCTGCTCATACAGAATCGCATTTTCCAGAAAGACCGCAATCCGATGTGCAATATCATCGAGTAAATCCAAGGTCATCAAGTCAAAGCGATCCCGCACTTTGCTCTGAAAATCAATGACGCCGAGAAATTTAGCTCCGGATATAAGCGGGATAGCGACTTCGGACTTTATTCCTTCGATCGCCGCCACATACCTCCCATCCTTTTCCACATCCGGGGCATAGACCATTTTCTTTGTTCGCATCGCCTCTCCCACTATCCCCCGGTAAAAGGGTACACTCTCAAAGCCAGGTTTTAATTTGACGGTAGGAGAAATCGCTTTAATCACCAATCTTTCATTTTTTTCATCCGGAAGTAAGATGGTGGTTATGAGATTACCGAGTGCGGAATCAATTAAACGCACCGCGGTATTTAAAAGGTCTTCTTTGCTCAAGATACTGCTGATGTGATATTCAATTTGATAAAGCAATGTTAAATCATTGATGGCGCGGTTTAATTGTTCAAAAAGTCGGGCGTTGTAAATGGCGATTGCAGATTGTGCCGTCATCAATTTTAGAAACCGCACCACCCGGTTCGTAAAAATATTTTTCTGGCGATTATCCCAGCACAGAACAATCCCCAGAAAATTATCCCGCACCTTAAGGGGCAAGGCGATAAATGAAGCTACCTGCATTGCCGGAGTGATCTTGCTCAAGTCAAATTTTTTGATCAACATTTTATACTCCGAGGTCAGCATAATATGGTCACGCTTGAATAATTCAGCAAGTATCTTTGATTTATGGAGATTAATCTGAGGATGGCTTATAATTTTTTCCCCTTCATGGACAAAAAAGACCGTGTTGAGTGCATGCTTCTCGGGTTCATACAGATCAATCCGTAAGTTCTTCACCCGCACGATTCGCTTTACCTGTTCATACATTTTTTGATAAAGCCGTTCTGGATTTAATTCCGTCGCCACAATCTTATTTATCTCATCCACCATTTTTAAACCGGAAACTTCCTCACTCAGCTCTTTGAGAATCAGGTAATGTTTTATGGTCCATCTTAATATCCGCAACTGGTCCAGCACTTCGGACATCTTTTTGACAATCAAATTGCTCTGGGAAAAGGTAATGATTAAAAAGCCCCAGTAACTTTTGAGTGTATCGAGCGGGATCAACAAAATTGCCTTGTGGGAGTCAGCGAAAATTTTTTTATTCTGCTCAGATATCCAAGTAGGTTTCTTTTTTTGCAGCAGGGATTTAGGAATCTCATATCCCAATCTCAGGCATTTTAATTTTTTTAATTGGTTATCCTTCCCAACATGCTCCACCAATTTGAAAATCTTTGATTTAGCATCGTAAAGGAAGAAACCAATCTCTCGGGCGCCAATATTGTGAATTACGGTTCGGGCAATTTCATTGAGGTGTTGTCGAACACTGTTCAATGAGGTCCCAGTAAAATTCATTGGGCAATTATATTCAACGATACTTAAATGTCAAGTAAACAATGCGCTGTTATTCCAAAGGTAAAATGTCCCCTTAATTTCAAAGCGAGATGTCCCCTTATGATATTTAATTCTTTTCTCATGTCAACTACTGCTTACCATTGCAAT
>JBDRWD010000053.1 GCA_039802205.1 candidate division WOR-3 bacterium | reverse complement strand
TTTCCGATTGGGTTTAGAATTATTGGATAAGCTGGATTTATCCAAATACCCGTGGCTTTTTTGTTTCAAAAAGTTATGCCCAACCGAAGATTAAAAGTGAGGAGTACTCAGTTTATGTCTCTGAGTCCTCTCTACTTTTTCAAATTGTTTTTATCTCCACTGGATTATTAGCGGTAGCCGCACCCTTCAGGGTGCGAGATACCCTGAGATTTAAAAACATTTATCCGCAGGCTGAAGCCTGCGCCTACCATTTTACCGGTTACCACCCGACAACTTCAGGTTTGCATTTTTGTTTGTCTTGCCTTACGGCAAAAAACTCCCTAAAGCCTTGCCCGACAACAAAATGATTGATCATCTTTACAAATTTTGCCGATAGGTTTCATTGTGGCTAAATAAGTGGAGAGACTCAGTTTTGATGCACCTCTTGACATAGAATATTTGGTCATGTAAAATTTAGAAAATGCCTTTTTTATTGATTTTAATAATTCTCCTGCAGAGCCCGACGATTAAATGGGCGAGGATTTATGGAGGTGAAAATCGCGATTATGCCCGGTCAGCAATTGAATGTCAGGATCATGGATTTATTGGTGTGGGTGCGACCAATTCTTATGGTAATGGTAGATATGATATTTTCATCTTTAAAGTCGATTCACTCGGTTATCCACAATGGACAAAGGCATTGGGCGGATCTGGAGATGATTATGGTTCTGGGATCTGTCCTGTTTCTGAAAATACATATTTTATAGTTGGAACGACTTTTTCTGCTGGACACGACCGCGGAGATATTCTTTTGCTTAAGATAAATGAGGCGGGTGATTCAATAGGGGCCAGGGTATATGGCGACACCGCTGAAGAATGGGGCTATGGTATCACTCCTACCCTGGATAACAATTATCTCCTTTGGGGTACTACAAATTCGAGTGGCGCAGGTAATCAAGATATCTTTTTATTAAAGATCGATTCCACAGGCGAAGTCATCTGGTCAAAGACCTACGGTGGTAGTGAGGATGATTATGCCTATTGTGGTGTTGCCACCCATGATCATGGTGCAATTCTCACCGGCAAGACCTATTCTTTCGGGAATGGTGGGAGTGACATAATAACTGTGAAAATCAATGCCCAGGGCGAAGTGGAATGGATGAGCCTTTACGGTACTTATTTTGACGAATCCGGCTTTTGTATCCAGGAGACCTTAGATTCTGGATACATTGTTTGTGGCACCGCTTACTTCACCTTGCTCGGGCAGGAATGGTGCCTTTTAAGATACAACCAGCGAGGTACCTTGGTCTGGAGTCGGTTTCAGGGGAGTCTGAATAATGATACCGCATTTTCAGTCCAGGAAATCGGCAACAATAATTATATTCTCGCCGGGAACTTCAGTTACGAAATGTATACAGTGCGCACAGATACGGCAGGTCTAAATCTCTGGACATTGATATACGGTGGTCCGGGCACTGATTGTGCCTACTCTATCAAAAAAACTTCGGATGACGGTTATATCATTGCAGGAATTACCAATTCCTACGGTGCGGGCGACGATAATGCTTACCTGGTGAGAACATATCCGGACCAAACAGGGGTGGAGGAATTGTCCAGGAAATATCCTGGATCACCGAACACCTTCCGGATCTTCCCTTCACCCTGTAGGAACACAGTCCGCATCAGTGGATACCTTTCGAATATCAGTAATATCGTGATCTATGATATAGCTGGCAGAAGAATAAAAAATTTTTCGTTGCCAAAATCAGAAGGCTTTGAGTGGGTTTGGAATTGCACAGATGAAACAGGCCGAGAAGTGCCTAGCGGGATTTATTTCCTTTTTCTCGGAGACACGCTCAAAAAGAGTATTATAAAATATTGAACTTTAAAGACGCCTTTGCTGTTGACATTTCCCATTTAATTAATATAATTTAAAATGAGATTTTTTAAAACTCGACTCTTTCCCCTCACCTTCATGTTGGTGTGGTTCTTCTATTGTCGTAATATGCCGGTGAGTGTGGGAAAAGCCCGGGATGTAGTCGTGGTTGCATCTGAGATTGATTCCAGTTTCATCAAAGAAAATCTCCAGATTTATCACCTTGTCCCCCAGCGAGAACCGTATTTTGTGTTCGTCTTTGCTCCTGACACGAGTTTAAAAAATGTCAAACTTTTCCATTCGCTCTTTCTTTACGGCTCATTGAAAGAAAATTTTATCTACGAATTACTTAGTGAGGAAGCACGCAATGCCACCCAGCGTGATACCTTCAATCTTTTTAAAGTCCAAAACCTTTGGGCAAAAAACCAGACCGTAGTAATTTTAGCCACCTCGGATCCCGAATATACAAAACCGGGGATAGTTAAATACCAGAAAATGATCAAAAAAATTCTGGAAGAGGCTTACTACCAAAAAGTTAAGACATCTTTCTATGAGAAAGAAATGGATCAAAATATAAAAAACCATTTAAAACGCCTGGGCTGGACAGTGGATGTGCCGGTGGGCTGGATGATTGACTCAACCTACCAGAACGAGAATTTTGTTTATGTCCATACCCACTATCCAGACCGGATCGTATTTTTTTATCAAGAAAGGGGAAGTCTGCCGGTCAATGATTCGCTGGCTATTGAAAAAAGAAACGACCTCACCCGCCGTTTCTACCACGGGGATTATGTAGTAAAAGATTTTACTACTGCCGCACGAATAGAATTCAAAGGAATGCAAGGACTGCGCTTGAAGGGTGTATGGCAAAATGACTCGCTCGTCGCCGGTGGTCCCTTTTTAACCTATTTTTTAGCCAAAGACGATTTTTTATATGTGATTGATGGTATGCTCTTTCTCCCGGGAGAAAGAAAAACTGATTACCTGATGGGTCTTGAAGTTATGATGAACTCGGTCCAACGGTCAGAATGGCATGAATGATTCCCTTGACAATCTTTATTATTTGATTAAAATAAATTGTTGGAGGCATAAATGGCCGAACAAGATTTCACAGAAATTGCGCGGTTAGCCGAGCGCTATAATAAGGATCCCAAATCGCGGATTTTTGTGCAACTTGCAGATGCCTATCGGAAGAATAATATGGTCGACGAGGCGCTGGAAGTGCTCAAACAGGGGCTCCAATATCATCCTCAGTATCCGCTGGCGCATCTGATTCTTGGTAAGTGTTACTATGATAAAAGAATGTTCAACCAGGCCAAAGAGGCCCTGGAAAAGACGATACAGCTTGATCCAGTAAACATTGTAGCGCTCCGACTTTTAGCCCAGGTATGTGAAAATCTAAAAGATGAAGCCTGCCAGATTAAAGCATATAAAGGGATAATCTCGATTGACCCGAGTGATGAAATGGCAAAAAACCGACTCGCCCAGTTGGAGGCCACACAGCGGAAAGGAGAGATTTATACCCTAACACTTGCTCAGGAATACGAGCGTCAGGGAAATCTTGAAGAAGCGCTGAAGGTATATGAACACTTAAGTTTTATGGACCCCACTGACCTGGCTTTGAAGCATAAAATAAATGAATTAAAGAATAAAATTTCCGGGGTAGTGCAGGAAATAAAAAAAGTTGAAGAAGAAAAGATCGCCGAGATGGGGCTTGAGACCTATCTCCGACCAGAAGAGATCTCCACTATGCCCAAAGTAGAAGTTCCTCCACCTCCGGAGCCTCAACTGGGTGAACGGGTAGTCGATCTGGACCAACCTGTGACACCACCGCCCATAGAACCGCAACCGCTGCTTGAGGAGATCAAAGTGGAACCAGTCAAATCTGCTGAAGAAAAAACAACAACGGAATCCGAGGAGATCCTTTCGCTGGAAGAATTCCTGGTAAAACCTGAAGAGCCAATTACTGTTGAGGAGACAATGCCGGCGGGCTCAGCACCTGGAGAGGCAGAAGCCTTGATCTCCCAACCAGCAGCCCCGATTATCAGTGAAGAAACCATTGAAGAGCCACCCAAAGAAGAGATCGTGGGATCTCAGTCTGTAGCACCCACGCCCGAGCAGGAGATGAAGATCGAACCCGGTGAAATCGAAGAGATACCCTCGTTTCAAGAGTTAAAGACAAGTTCAACTGAAGAACAGCCCAAAACCGTGGCTGAAACAGGAGAAGAAAAAACTAAAGAACCGGTGAAACCGGTGGAAGAAAAACCAATCAAGCCCGAGCCCATACTTCCTGAAGCCGAAAAACCTAAAGAAGAGGCTAAAAAAGAAGAAACTCCCAAACCTAAAGAAGAGGATTTTAAATCCTTCCAGGATTGGTTGCAGAGCCTTTTGAAATAAACCATGAATATCAAAAAGATAAAAGAACTCATTAAATTACTGGAAGATAGTCCCCTTACCGAGATTGAATACACCGATTTCTGGGGTAGGAAATTGAAATTGTCCAAAGGAGATGGATTCCAAAAGATTAGCCCAAAAGAAGCACCACCTTCGGTGGTAAAAGAACCGGCGCCTTCTCAGGCCACCCCAAGCCCGGAGCCGGAAAAGAAAAAAGAAGAAACCCCGAAAAAGAACCTGGTCGCGATCCGCTCCCCAATTGTGGGCACTTTTTATCGAGCCCCAGCACCAGATGCACCACCTTATGTGGAAGTCGGTGACATTGTAAAACCCGGGCAGGTGGTCTGTATCGTCGAGGCGATGAAGCTGATGAATGAGATTGAATCCGATGTCGCAGGTAAGATCGTTGAAATCCTCGTGAAAAACGAAGAACCGGTGGAATATAATCAGGAATTATTTTTGGTTGAGCCGTTATAAATCTTTGGTAATTAAATTAGCACAACTATGGAGTTAAAAGCATTACTTGAAAAAATGATGAAGGTCAATGCCTCAGACCTCCATCTCAAGGCTGGGGCACCACCGGTCTTCCGGATTGATGGAAGACTGGTCATTGAAAAATCAGAATCCCTGACGCCTGAGGTCCTCAAGACGATGGCGTATCAGATCATGACCCCTTCCCAGCAGCAGACATTTGAAAGGATGAAAGAGATGGACTTTGCAATCGGCGTCCGGGGGGTTGGCCGCTTCCGGGTCAATATCTTCCTCCAGCGCGGTAGTATTGCAATCGCGATGCGTGCCATCCCTATGTCGGTAAAGAGGATTGACGAACTCAATCTTCCACCGATCTTGAAGGAGCTGGCACTCAAACCCCGGGGCTTAATCCTCGTCACCGGGACCACTGGAAGTGGTAAATCCACAACCCTGGCAGCGATGATTGAACATATAAACGAAAATGTCTCTAAGCACATCATCACCATTGAAGATCCCATTGAATACCTCTTCCGGGATAATCTTTCGGTCATCAACCAGCGCGAAGTGCTCATGGATACGATTTCCTTCTCCATCGCCCTCCGCCATATTCTCCGGCAGGACCCAGATGTGATACTGATCGGTGAGATCCGGGACCGCGAAACGATGGATGTCGCTTTGAAAGCTGCAGATACCGGACATCTGGTGATGTCCACGCTCCATACCTTAAATGCAACGGAAACAATCAACCGGATCATTTCCTTCTATCCACCCCATCAGCACCAGCATATCAGGGTCTTGCTTGCCGCGACTCTCGTTGGAGTGATATCTCTCCGCTTGTTACCGCGTGCAGATGGCAAAGGAAGAATCCCGGCAGTAGAAATTCTGGTTGCCACGCCAACTATTAAAGAGTATCTCTTGGACCCGGTAAAAACCCTTTTGATACAGTCCGCGATTGAAGAAGGTTACGGACAGTATGGTATGCAGACATTTGATCAATCCATATTCCGGCTCTATAAGGATGGTCTGATCTCCTATGATGATGCAATCCAGGCAGTCTCAAATCCGGATGAGTTTAAATTGCGCCTCGTGGGCATTGAAGCGACTGCCGAGCGGGGTTGGGGTTCTTTTGAGAAAAAGTAGTGAAATTTGAAAAAATCCTTATTGCCAACCGCGGTGAAATTGCAATAAGAATCATCCGGGCAGCAAAAGAACTCAATCTAAAGACCGTAGCAATCTATTCCGAAGCCGATGCCGATGCCTTACATACCCGACTTGCCGATGAGGCCGTTTGTATCGGTCCCCCAGCAGCTCGGGATAGTTATCTAAATATCACCCGGATCATCAGTGCTGCCGAAATCACCGGTGCCCGGGCCATTCATCCCGGCTACGGTTTTCTTGCAGAAAATGCCGAATTTGCTGAGATCTGTGAATCCTGTGGTATTATTTTCATCGGACCCAAGCCCGAGCACATCCGGGCAATGGGTGATAAAATAAAAGCCAAGGAAACTTTTGCCCAATTCGGTGTGTTAGGTATCCCGGGCAGCGATGGAGAAATTGAGAATATCCGAGAAGCAAAAAAGATTGCCGCCACTATCGGTTACCCAGTAATTTTAAAAGCCGCGGCTGGCGGAGGAGGAAAGGGGATGCGGATTATTCACGACGAGAACGAGATGGAATCAGGATTCCGGATTGCCCAAGCCGAAGCGAAGGCGGCGTTCGGCGACCCACGGTTATACATTGAAAAATATATTGAGAAACCCCGGCATATCGAAGTCCAAGTCCTCGGCGATAGCACCGGCCATGTTGTAGCACTGGGTGAAAGGGAATGTTCTATTCAGCGCCGACATCAGAAATTGATTGAGGAATCACCATCGGTCGCGGTCGATGCGGAATTAAGAAAGAGATTGATGGAAACCGCAATCAAGGCAGCATCAGGCATCGGGTATCAATCCGCAGGCACGATTGAATTTCTGATGGATGATAAGAAAAATTTTTATTTTATGGAAATGAATACACGTATCCAGGTGGAACATCCGGTTACGGAGATGGTCACTGGTATTGATATCCTGAAAGAACAGATAAAGATTGCCTTGGGTGAAAAACTCTCTTTTAAACAGGAGGAAATATATCTAAGGGGTCATGCAATTGAATGCCGCATCAATGCCGAAGACCCCCGAAAAAACTTTGCACCCTCACCAGGTAAGATCACTTTCTTCCATATGCCCCAAGGAATCGGTGTCCGCTTTGACACCCACATCTTTGCCGGTTACACAATTCCACCAACCTATGATTCGTTGATCGGCAAATTGATCTGCCATGGTAATTCAAGAATTGAAGCAATCGCCCGGATGCGCCGGTCATTGGAAGAATTGGTGATCGAAGGGATTGCTACCACCATCCCATTCCATCTCGAGGTAATGAATAACGAAAAATTCATTGCTGGTGATATCTCCACCAAATTCTTAGAAGAAAATTTTAAATTGAAATAATTAATTACAAAACCTGGCGTAAAAATTGCCCGGTATAAGAATTTGTGTATCTGGCGACTTCTTCTGGTGTTCCAGTACAGACCACCCTTCCCCCCTCTTCACCCCCTTCGGGTCCTAAATCAATGATCCAGTCCGCACACTTTATCACCTCCAGGTTATGTTCAATGACAACCACTGTATTACCCCGATCCACGAGCCGATTTAAAACATCCAAAAGTAATTTTACATCTTCAAAATGGAGCCCGGTGGTTGGCTCATCAAGAATATATAATGTCCGACCGGTTGCGACCTTGGATAGTTCCTTAGCGAGTTTAATCCGCTGGGCTTCTCCACCCGAAAGGGTCGTCGCCGGCTGACCCAGTTTGATATACCCCAGTCCAACATCATATAGTAACTGGAGTTTCCGTTTAATCGGCGGAATATGCTGAAAGAACTCCAGTGCCTCAGCCACCGACATATCCAAGACATCGCTGATATTCTTTCCTTTGTATTTTATCTCCAAAGTCTCACGATTGAATCGACGGCCCTGGCAGGCATCACAGGTGATATAAACATCTGGAAGAAAGTGCATCTCAATCCAGATGATCCCGCCCCCTTCGCACTGTTCACACCGACCACCTGGGACGTTGAATGAAAACCTTCCCGGTTTGTAGCCCCGCACCCGGGCTTCTGGTAATGAAGCAAACAAATCACGAATCGGTGTGAATGCCCCGGTATAGGTCGCAGGATTGGACCGGGGTGTCCGGCCAATCGGTGATTGGTCAATATTTATCACCTTATCGATCTGCTCAATTCCAATAATCTCTTTGTATTCACCGGGTGGATATTTGGAATGGTAGTATTCTTGGGCGAGTGCCCGATAGAGTGTATCCACGATCAGGGTGGATTTTCCTGAGCCGCTGACACCTGTGACACAAACGAATACTCCTAGTGGAATTTCGACATCAATTGACTTCAGATTATTTGCCCGCGCACCCCGGATTATTAAAGAACCTTTCTTCACCCGCCGCATCTTAGGTACCTCAATCCTTTTTTTTCCAGAAAGATATTGCCCGGTGATGGAATTAGGATTTTTTGCTACTTCCTCCGGCGTTCCTGCACAGACTACATAACCACCCTGTTCACCTGCCCCAGGACCAAGATCAATTATGTAATCGGCACTACGAATCGTTTCTGCATCGTGCTCCACCACGAGCACGGTATTACCGAGGTCGCGGAGCGATTTGAGGGTTGCCAGTAATCTTTTGTTATCCCTTTGATGCAAACCGATGGATGGCTCATCAAGGATGTATAATACACCAACCAGTCCCGAACCAATCTGGGTCGCAAGCCGAACCCGTTGCTCTTCACCACCTGCCAGCGAATCCGTGGTCCGGTCTAAGGTTAGATAATCAAGCCCTACTGCGTTAAGAAATTCAAGCCGTCGGATGATCTCCTTTATCACCTCTCTCGCCACTATCTTTTCTTTTTCTGAAAGTTTTAGATTTTGGAAAAAATTGAGGGCGTTCTTTACTGAAAAGGCAGTGATTTCGGCGATGTTCCTCTCGCCAACCTTTATTGCCAGACTCTGTGGTTTCAATCTCCGACCCTTGCAGTCCGGGCAGGGTGTGATTACCATATAATCTTCAATCTCCTCACGGACCGCCTCTGAGGTCGTCTCCCGGTATCGGCGCATCAATTCAGGAATCACCCCTTCAAAAAATTCTTGAAAGACCCCTCTTCCCGATCCGTCCCGACGCACATACTCAACTTCAATAGGAATATTCTCACCATAAAGAATCGCCTCCCGAACTTCGGCAGGCAATTTATTGAAGGGTCTTTCTATATCAAATTTCAATTTTTTTGCGAGTCCCTTCAAGATCGCTGTCCGCCAGGAACCAGGAAACCCATAAGGTTTTATTGCCCCATCCAAAATTGAAAGATGGGGATTGATGATAACTCTTTTTGGATCGATCTCCATCTTTGTCCCCAACCCATCGCAGGTCTCACAGGCCCCATAAGGTGAGTTGAAAGAAAACATCCGCGGCGAGATCTCTGGATAACTTATCCCACAATTCACGCAGGCAAGTTTCTGGCTGAAGAATTTTTCTTCATGGCCCTCAAACACCACGAGTAAAAGACCTTCGCCTTCCTTCAATCCTATCTCCACCGAATCCGCCAGCCGCTTTCTTATTCCTTCTTTTAGAACCAACCGGTCAATCATAATCTCAATATTGTGTTTTTTATAACGCTCCAATTCTGGGACCTCTTCAATCTCATATATCTTTCCGTTCACCCGGACCCGTACATATCCCCGCCTTTTGAGGCGCTGGAGATATTCTTTATACTCTCCTTTCCTTCCCCTTATCACCGGAGCGAGAATTTCAATCCTCGTGCCCGTGGGATAGGCGAGTATCGCATCCACAATCTGGTCTGTAGTCTGGGATTCAATCCGCTGGCCGCACCGGTAACAATATGGGATACCGATCCGGGCGAATAGAACCCTTAGGTAATCATAGATCTCGGTGACCGTTCCAACTGTAGAACGGGGGTTTTTTGCGGCGGTGCGTTGCTGGATAGCGATTGCGGGTGAAAGTCCGGTGATCTCATCCACATCTGGTTTATCCATCATCCCCAAAAACTGGCGAGCATATGCAGAAAGGGATTCCACATATCTTCTCTTACCTTCGGCATAAAGTGTATCAAATGCAAGCGATGACTTTCCAGAGCCGGAAATACCGGTGATCACCACCAGTTTATTCCGGGGAATAAAAACATCAATATTTTTTAAATTATGGACGCGGGCACCTTTGACCCAGATACCATCTCTCAGATCTGACATCTTTCTGGTCTTTAAGTCCGCAGCTTGCAACATTTAATGCAGGGAATAGAAATTCTGGATAACCAAGCACCAAATCTATCCATCATGATTAATTTTAGTCAGAATGGAACCAGTGTCAAGGAGAGAGATGATGAACTTGACGGATTTTAAATTTTGTATATAATCCTTCAACAAGGAGCGTAATGCTGAAACAGCTGATTAGATCAAAAAAGGCAAAAGTTGGAATCATCGGCATGGGTTATGTAGGACTTCCCCTCGCACTCGAATTATGCCGCCGAGGATTCACCGTCCTGGGTGTTGATATTGATAAACAACGGGTAGAAAAAATAAACCATGGGATTTCGTTCATAGATGATGTGCCTCAAGAAGAATTGGCTAAATTTGTCCGAGAAAAAAAGCTTTGCGCTACTTTGGATTATAATAAATTAAAAGCGGTTGAGATCATCATTATCTGTGTCCCGACCCCAGTCAATGCGAATAAAGAACCGGATTTAAATCCAATCATTAGCAGTGGCAAGAATATTGCAAAAATTTTGCGCAAAGGTCAATTGGTGATATTAAAAAGCACTACCTTTCCTGAGACGACAGAGAAGATTCTCCTTCCGATACTCGAGGAGAGCGGCTTAAAGGTGGGGAAAGATTTTTATCTTGCTTTCTGCCCGGAGCGGATTGACCCCGGGAATAAAAAATTCGGTATTGCCAATACCCCAGCAGTGGTCGGTGGAGTCACGAAAAAGTGTACCGAAATAACCACTGAATTTTATAAACAGTTTGTCAATCAGGTCGTGCCGGTATCGTCGGCGCGCACCGCGGAAATGACCAAACTCCTGGAAAATACCTTCCGCAATGTGAACATCGCCCTGGTGAATGAGTTTGCCCAGTTGTGTGAGAGAATGGGAAACATCGATATTTGGGAAGTGATCCAAGCCGCCAAGACTAAGCCTTTTGGTTTTATGCCTTTCTATCCCGGACCAGGTGTTGGTGGACATTGTATTCCGGTGGATCCTTATTATCTCTCTTATAAGGCACGGGAGTATGATTTCCATACGGTCTTTATTGAACTTTCTGCGCGGGTGAATGAAGAGATGCCTTATTTTGTCGTCAACAAAACAATCGAAGAATTAAGCAAATCCGGGGTCTGCCCGTCAAAGGCAAAAGTGCTTTTGTTAGGAATGGCGTTCAAAAAAGATATCTCTGACCTCCGTGATTCCCCTGCCATCAAGGTTTACCAGATCATAAAGGATAAAGTGAGTAAGTTGGATTACAATGATCCCCATGTTCCTTATTTTGAACTCAACGGCAAAAAGATCAAATCGGTGAGATTAAATTTTTCCAGATTAAAAGAATATGATGCGGTTGTAATCCTCACCGATCATTCGGCGTACGATTATGAGAAGATTTTAAAATACTCCCGCTTGATTATTGATACCAGAAATGCAATAAAAAAGAAGGATCCCAAAGTCAAAAAATTAGGGTGCGGGGCGAATAGTAATTTTTGATTTGACCTCAAAAATTTCTTAGTATCAGACACCTATGTTTTCCTTGAAATATTCCATCAACTCGTGAATCTTTTCGGGTTTGCCGCCTCCGCCTTCGGCAAGATGCGGCTTACCACCACCCCCACCCCCGATGATCTTGCTTACTGTTTTAATCAACTGGTGGGCTGGATGCTTTTGTTTTAATTCCTCGCCCACGAATACCAGATAATTCACCCGGTTATTCACAACATCGTAGAGAACGCCACCTTTATCTTTTACTTTCTCTCGAATAAAATCTGCCACCAAGCGCATCCCGGTGCTGTCAAAACCCTCAATCCTTTTTACAATCCAGCGTTCCTCACCCGTCTCCTCAATTATCTTCTGGGCTACAAACTGAGCGAGCCTGTTCTGTTGTTTCTGTACAGTATTTTCCAACGCTTTAAGCCGATTTTGAAACTCTTCAAATTTCTCCAAAATATTCTGGTCGCTGCCCAAAAATTCGGCGATGTTTTTCACAATACCACGGTAGCGCCGTAATTCTTCCAGGAGATTAAATCCGACCAGACCTTCAATCCTTCTGATACCTGCAGCCGCCGACTCCTGGGCAACAATCTTAAAAAGTCCCACCTCACCGGTGTTATCAAGATGGATACCTCCACAAAGTTCAATAGAAAAATCCCGAATTTTAACGACCCGCACTTCTTTACCATATTTCTCACCAAATAGTGCCATCGCACCCAGGCGCTTTGCCTCATCCAGACTTGTCCAGAACTTATCCACCGGTATTGCTTCCATTATCTTTTCGTTCACCAAATCTTCAATCGCCTTTATCTCATCTTCGCTTAGAGGTTTAAAATGTATAAAGTCAAAACGGAATCGTCCGGGCGCGACGAATGAACCTTCCTGCCGGGCATGCTCGCCGAGAATTCTGCGTAGGGCAGCGTGGAGGAGATGGGTAGTGGTATGTGCCCGGGCGCTCTCCTTCCGGTGTTTCATATCCACCTGGGCAAAGACTTTTTGCGGAATAAATTTACCGGTCTCCAGTTCACAATGACAGGTATTCATCCCCTGGAGCCAGTAGGTGTCAAGGACTCTGAGTTTGAAATCAGAGCCTATAATCCAGCCGGTTTCACCCACCTGACCGCCAGCCTCGGCATAAAATGGTGATTCGGCAAGGACGAGTTCAATGCTTTTCCCTGAATCATTATACCGCAGGATTTCGGTCTCAACCTCGGACTTTTCATAGCCAACAAATCTACCAGTCCCTTCTTTTAATATCCGCCATTCGCCACCCAAGGTGAATTTCGCCTTGGCCCTTGATTCGGCGCGGGCATTCTCCAGATTTTGCAAAAACCCTTTTTCATCAACCACCATTCCTTTTTCTCTTGCGATCTCCAAGGTGAGTTCAATGGGAAAACCATATGTATCATAGAGTTTAAACGCCTCGTCTCCGGAGATATTCTTTTTCTTCCTTGCCAGTTCTTCAAAGAGTGCCATCCCCTTTTCCAGGGTCGCCAGAAATCGTTCTTCTTCGGCTTTGATCACAAGGGTGATCTCCTCGCGATGTTCCACAAGATCCGGATAAGGTCGTTTATACAACTCCACCACCGTGGGCACCAGTTTATAAAGCATCGGCTCATTTATCCCGAAATTCAAATTCAAGCGTGTTGCCCGGCGTAAGATGCGGCGCAAAACATAACCTCGTTCTTCATTGGAAGGAATAATCCCATCCCCGATGGCGAAGACGAGTGCCCGGATATGGTCGGCAATCGTATTGATATTGATATCCGTTGTTTTTTCTCTGCCATATGGTCTGCCGGTGAGTTCTACTATATTTTGGATGATGGGATAAAAAAGGTCGGTATGAAAATTGGAGGCTTTATTCTGCACAATGCTCGCCAGCCTCTCCAGCCCCATCCCAGTGTCCACGCCCCGGTTTTTCAGTGGTATTCGCTCACCTGAAACTTTCTGATCAAACTGCGGAAAGACCAGATTCCAGACCTCGGAATATCTATCACAGTCACAACCCGGAGCACAGGTATTTTTTCCGCAGGAGAACTCTTCGCCGAGGTCAAAGTATATCTCTGAACATGGTCCACAGGGTCCGGAGTCGCCAGCCGGACCCCAGAAATTTGTCTCATCGCCCAGTTTAAAAATTCGTTCAGGGCTCAATCCAATTTCTTCTTTCCAGATTTTATAAGCCTCATCATCTTGGTAATGAACCGAAACATAAAGCCGGGTTTTATCAATCTTTAAAACTTTGGTCAGGTATTCCCATGCCCAGATTATCGCTTCTCTTTTAAAATAGTCACCGAAAGAAAAATTACCCAGCATCTCAAAGAATGTATGGTGACGCCTGGTCTTTCCCACATTATCGAGGTCAGATAACCTTAAGCATTTCTGGATGCTGGCGGCACGCTTATAAGGCAAAGGCACGGTTCCAGTCCACAATGGTTTGAATTGAACCATTCCGGCACTGGTGAACAAGAGACTCGGGTCATCGCGCGGAATCAAGGACATAGAAGGAACGATGGTATGACCCCGCTCTTTAAAAAAATTTAAAAAACTCTCCCGGATTTCAAAATTATTCATAATCTTCTCCCAATACTTGGGCGATAGATTGTGGAGTAAAACCTTTGCTTATAAGATATCGGAAAATTTTGCCTTTCTGCCTGAAATCTTTTTTATCAAATTTTCCATAGCGCTTTTCAATCATCTTCTTGATGAGGGGAATCTCATCTCGTTCCTTTACGAGCTCCTGGATGTGCTGTTCGTCAATCTTCCGCTTGCGCAATTCTTTGATGATAAAGATATTACCCCGGGGTTTGAGATTGGTATAATTATCAACAAAATTTTGCGCAAAGCGCTCGTCATCCAGGATGCCCTCAGTTTTAAGTTCATATAACACCGCATCAATCAGGTCCGGCTCGTAACCCAATTTAATAAGTCTTTCCTTCAATTCCGCCACCGAACGATTCCGATAGCGCAACAATTTGTAAGCCCGTTGTTTGAGACGCTGTTTTTGTTCCGCAAACAAAAGTCCTTTAAGTTGGACATCGTCAATCTCATCACCTTCTTTAAGGTCGTATTTTAAAATGATCTCATTATCCAGCGCCAGTCGGTATTCACCGTTGAGATAAATGTTTGACCTTTTTTTATTTCTCTTTTGAACTTCTATTTTGCTTATCTTCAACTGATTTCCCGAACAACTTGGCACGCAATTCTTTTTCAATCTTCTGAGCGATATCTGGGTTTGCCTTCAAAAACTCGATAACCGCATCCCTTCCCTGACCGATCCGATCATTTTTATATGAATACCAGGTGCCAGATTTATCAATAATACCCTGCTCGGTTCCGATATCTACCAATTCACCCAACTTTGATATCCCCTCACCGTAGATAATATCAAATTCGGCCTCGCGAAATGGCGGAGCAAGTTTATTCTTCACCACCTTGACCTTGGTGCGTGAACCAATCACATTCTCACCTTTCTTTAAAGTCGCAATCTTGCGTATATCAATCCGGATTGAAGAATGGAATTTTAATGCCAATCCACCCGGGGTGGTCTCCGGGGAACCATACATCACCCCGATCTTCATACGAATTTGATTTATGAAGATTGCCACGGTCTTGGATTTGCTTATCACCCCGGTCAGTTTTCTTAATGCCTGAGACATCAAACGTGCTACCAGTCCCACCTGCATATCACCCATCTCTCCCGCGATTTCCGCCTTTGGGACTAATGCAGCTACTGAATCCACAACAATGATGTCCACTCCACCTGAGCGAGTAAGAATTTCAGCAATTTCCAATGCCTGTTCCCCGGTATCCGGTTGTGAAATATAAAGATTATCAAGGTCCACTCCGATTGCCTGGGCATACTTGGGGTCAAAGGCATGCTCAGCATCGATGAATATCGCATTACCACCCAATTTTTGTGCCTGGGCAATCGCTTCCAGGGCTAAAGTTGTTTTACCACCCGCTTCCGGACCAAAAATCTCAACGACTCTACCTCGCGGATAACCACCAATCCCCAGGGCATAATCCAAGGCGAGCGAACCCGAAGGAATGACACTCACCTCCACCTTGGATTCTTCAGCACCCAAACGCATCACCGCACCCTTACCAAACTGTTTCTCAATCTGGCTTATTGCCATTGATAATACCTTCTCCTTCTCATCCTTTGCCATAGCACTCCTTTTATTATACTAATATTAACTAAATTTTTCGCCAAGTCAACAGAAAAATAATCTGAAGCGGTGGAGGCGAGCAACCGGGGTCAAAACCCAAGTATATACATTTTAATTCTATCCGCATTTTTTAATATCTAAAACCTTCTGCACACTCGGTTGCAACATTTTTATTTCTGGATAACATCTTCCTAAATCGATCCATTGACATTGGGTCGAAGATATGTAAAATTTGCGCAAATAAATGGTTCCAGAGAACAAACTAAAAAACAAATAAAGAAAGGGGGAAATATGAAAAAAATATCATCTTTGTGGATTGTCTTTTTATTAGTGTGGGGCGAAAACGCCCTGGGTTTAGAGTTTGTTACTGAAAAACCGGCTTATTTCATTGCTAATCAAGGACAATGGGATGAACAGGTAAAATTTGTAGCCATTGTCAATGGCGCCACCTACTGGTTTCTGAATGATGGATTCATCTGCCAGACACTGGTGGCGAACAATGTTGAAAAAATAAATAATCCTAAAAAATCTCCTGCCGCGCAGCGAGATGTATTGTATCATCCCGAGATTAAATCAATAAAATGGACTCTAAAAAATGTAT
Organism: candidate division WOR-3 bacterium; assembly: GCA_039802205.1. Taxonomy (NCBI): domain Bacteria; kingdom Pseudomonadati; phylum Caldifarciminota; species Caldifarciminota bacterium. The sequence goes on along the minus strand of JBDRWD010000053.1, from coordinate 3,789 downwards.
CGGAGAATGTGCAGGTTATTGGCTTTGATACCCTGCCCCATTATTCGAATTATTTCATCGGTGATAACCCGGCAAAATGGCGCACAAAAGTTCACCATTTCAAAAGCATCATTTATTCCAATATCTATCCGGATATTGACCTGAAATTTTATGTTTGTGACCACAACCTTAAATACGACTTTATCGTCAAACCCGGTGCTGACCCTTCCAGTATTAGCATTCGATATAGTGAAATTGGGGCATTGAATGTATCAGAAGATGGGAAGTCAGTGATAGTCGCCAATGGAAATTTGCACAATGAGTTTGATTTACTTGTATATCAGGTCAGAGATGGAAAAAAGATTAAGATAGATGGGCGGTTTAAGATTTCAAATAAAAATTCGTTAGGATTTGAAATTGGCGAATATGACAAAAGCCTACCGTTAATTATCGACCCCCGGGTTTCTATTATCTACAGTACCTATCTCGGTGGTTCTTCTTATGAAAGTGGTAATGATGTTGTGGTTGATACTTCGGGCTGTGCTTATGTAGCTGGCTATACTCTTTCTACGAATTTTCCCCTGCAAAATCCTTATCAGAATTACAATGCCGGTAGTTTTGATGTCTTTATAAGTAAATTTTCTCCTGGTGGAAACCAATTGCTTTATAGCACCTATTTAGGTGGTACTGACGAAGATGTGGCTTATGGTATTGCTATTGATAGTCTCGGAAATATTTATATTGCCGGCCGAACATCATCAACAAACTTTCCCGTGATAAATTATTATCAGCAGTATAATGCGGGTGGGTTATATGATGCATTTGTCACAAAAATAAGTGCCCTGGGTAACCAGCTTTTATTCAGCACCTATCTTGGTGGGTCAGGTGATGACCAGGCAATGGATATTGCTGTTGATCCGAATAGTCATTGTTATGTCGTAGGTAAAACTTCTTCTACCAATTTCCCTTTACGAAATCCTCTACAACCCAACTATGGTGGAGGTTATTTTGACTGTTTTATAACAAAATTTTTACCTTCAGGAAATCAACTTGCCTTCAGCACCTATTTAGGGGGCTCGGTCCTGGATGAAGGTTGGGGTCTGGCATTGGACAATGCTAATAATATTTATGTCGTAGGTTATACCTCTTCACCGGATTTCCCTGTTCAGGATCCATTTCAGCCCAATTTGGCTGGAGCAAATGATGGCTTTGTAACCAAATTATCAGCGGCGGGGAATGCGCTCATTTATAGTACATATTTTGGGGGTGAATTATACGACTATTGTCAGGCAGTATGTGTTGATAGATTTGGTCATGCCTATGTGACTGGCGGCACCGAATCAGACAATTTCCCCATTTATAATCCGTATCAGAATATTCACTATGGGGTTGACGCCTTTGTGTCAAAATTCAATGTTAATGGAACAAATTTAGTCTTCAGCACTTTTTTAGGTGGTACAAGTTATGAATATGGACAGGACATCGCCGTGGACTCATATCAATGTGTTTATGTAACCGGATATACTGGTTCAGGAAATTTCCCATTGAGAAATGCATTCCAGAATTCTTATGGTGGTGGTTATTATGATGGATTTATTACAAAATTTGTTTTTGCCGGTAACCAATTGAGTTATAGTTCCTATCTGGGTGGTAATAGCGATGATGTGCCGTATGGACTTGCCGTTGACCAGAGCGGTTGTGCGTATGTAACCGGTAATACTCTATCATCTAATTTCCCACTTATGAATCCTTTTCAGGGATTTATAAATGGTCAGGCCGATGCATTTTTGACTAAATTGGGAGTAGATAATACCGGTTATATGGAGATACCTGCAGGAAAAATGCCAGTTTTATTTAATATCCAGCCCAGCATTGTTTATGACATTATCAATATGGAGATAAAAATACCCCAATCCGATAAATTGGTAATTTCGGTATTGGATGTCAATGGCGGTAAAATTACCGAAATTTGTCCGCAAAATATTAATCCGGACAGGATGACAATATCCTGGAGTGCAAAAAACCTGCCAGCAGGCATATATTTCATTAAGATTGATATCGGAAGGGATTATTCAGGGGTGCGTAAATTTGTTAAATTGAATAACTGATAGACACTTGATCAAAATAATTAACATATCCAAATAATGTATTGTATTATATTTGATTGTCTCTTATCTTTCTTATTAATCAGTCGTTAAAAAGTGTGTTCTGGAATTCCGGTAATTACCAGAATTCCAGAATAAATGAAGGCATTGATAATGATGGTGAAAATCTATCTAATTACAATTTTCCCTGAAGTGCTTTTACTACAAGTGGTGAATATATAAAAATAAATCCCGGGATTTACTTTCTTCCCAGCCTTGTCTTTTAAATCCCATTCAACGATTTCAATCGCATTTTTTGCCGCAATTCCTTTGAATTCACGCAATTTTTTGCCGGTGATATCAAAGATTGAAATGCAGTATGGTTCTCCTATGCCCTGACTGAAAATGAATGTGGTATGATCAACGCACGGGTTAGGAATGGGAACAACTTCTGTGCTGGTTGGCTTTTGAGAAATCATCTCTCCTATACCCGTTAAATCTGTTACCTTAACGATCCCGGCCTGCCAGATTTCTTTTGTAGTATCAGGAAGCATTGTATCACACTGAATCCAGGTAACGATTTCGCACTTATTTACATTCCAATCTGGTTGGATTGTAAAATTCCGGCTCACAATTACCGAATCACCAGGATTAATTGTGACTGCTGTTCCACCAGTATCCGGCAAATAATCCCTTGCTACATGGTTATGCCAGTTATCGCCATTGGGTGCGGCAAAATAGACGCTGTCTTCAGTCAAAACAAAACGGATTGTGCCGCTAAAAGTTATTGTGGAATCATTGCGGAATTTCGCATAGACAATCCCACTGCCAGTATTCTGATTGTAAATTCCCCACATTGAGCAGGTAAACGGAGCCGGCCGGGTCATGGCATTCAAAATTTTTGTGCGCCAGGCGGGATAAACATTCGTGCCATGTTTATTTCCGTCATACCATAGCCATGGGCTTATATACCACCAACCATTTGAATACCAAGGTGGTGTGTAAAAATTATAAAGGCGTGCCCTTGCTTCTGGCGAATAAAGGGGAAATTCATTGTCGTAATGCATTTCAATAACGGCAACTCGTCCCGGGTAATCTGTAGCGATTTTTGCCAGTGTACAACTGGCAGGATAACAGGAGCCTCAGTCTTCCTGGTACATTTCTTCACAGACCACCAGTCGCTGGACGCAATAACTCAAGTTTATTAAAAAGATTACGGGAATTATTAAAGAAATAAATAGATATTTTTTATTCATAACAACACCTCGCGGACACAATTATATAAAAGATTTTCTTTTTGTCAATTATAGTCCGGTTCCACTGGGTGAGACAAGGCAAAAGCCTTGCCCGACATTTTAAGCCCGTGTTTTTCCGTTAGAAAAAAGATTAGAAGAATTAGTCCCTTCGCTTGCTCAAAATATTCTGCTCGTATTTTTTTATTGCACCAAGCCAGTCCGGGTCAAGGGGGACATTGGAGATAAAACAGAAATAATCCCAGACTGCACTGAAAGGCAGTGTCTTTAACGCTTCATAAATACCGAGCCTGGAGATATAATCTTTTCTTTCTTCAAATTTCTTTAACATCTTTATCGGTTCAAGCAGGGCGTATAATAGTGCCTTCTGGACTGAACGCGCACCCAGGACCCAGGCACCGATACGGTTGAGGGTTGCATCAAAATAATCAAGCCCGATATAAATTCTTGAAAGTGCATCGCACCTTATGATT
>JBDRWD010000052.1 GCA_039802205.1 candidate division WOR-3 bacterium | reverse complement strand
TTGGTCTTATATGACCGTATAGCAGTCTGGTTTAACCGTTAGGTATGATTCGGACCAGGAAATTATAATCTGAAGAAAGGGGGATGTAAAGTAAGAATTTAATTATTGACAAACCTTTTATAGCAGCGGAGAGGACTCAGATCGATTTTTACTGCACCGTTGCCAGACCAATGCCCATGATGATATGCATAAGGATAAATATCAGATTCGTCAGCGGGATGCCGAGGATGGGGATAAAGATAGTGGTCATAAGAAGCGCACCCAAACTGGCACCAAATAGGTCAATGCCATACAAAAGCCCCACCGGTTTTGTCCCCCAGATCTCTAAGGCGAGGGGAAAATGGATACCACCGAGAACCCCGCCGCTAAAGATTAAAATAACAATTAGATAATTGGGGATGAAAATTTTGACAAAGACCAACCCGAAGATGAGAGAAAAATAACCTCCCATAGCAAACTGAAGATAGGTCAAAAATCTCTTTTTTTGCGGAAGGTTATCGAGAATTTTGGCAGGACCGGTTACATAGAACAATGTTCCCATCGCTAATCCGAGCATAAAGGCACCGATCATGAGACCCACCCAGTGGTAAAGATATCCATGTAGAGATTGAAAGATTATCAGTAGGACGATTTCGGATGCGATGTTTCCCGCACCGGTGATGAACACCGAAAGGGGGATAAGGGTCTTTCGGCGCAGAAAGAAAAAAATTGGGATCAAGAGTAAAAAATAAAAACCAGTTGGGATATAAAAAGATTTGACAAGGAACCTTTTAAGCCACTCCGAAGCGATGTTACTCCATAACAGGGTATTGAAGTAGTAACAGACTGGCTTCAGGTCGGTGTTAAAATAAGCGGGTGCCTGGTCAACGCTATTATTCACATACTCAATCCTCTCTAAGGTGAGGGTATAATCAAAGAAATCGGGATTTACATATTGGAGCGATAGATTACGATGGATAAAGTTTTCTTTTAAAACTTCTTTGATCTCTTTCGTAAATCTCTGCTCCCGGGCAATATAGTTTGCCTTGGCCACGGGAAGAATAAGGACATGATTAAACACGCTCTGAAGCGTTCTTTTAATGGTGCCGAGCAACTGGCGATAATCGGGACTCAGGATGTCGGGTGGACAGCTGAGGCGGATGGAAAATATCCCATTGGGCTTGAGTATGCGGCGAGCTTCTTGAAAAAACTCCTGGGTGTAGTACCTGTTTAACTGGATATTGACCGGGTCCGGAAGATTTATGATGATGCAGTCAAAATGTGCCCGGGACTTTTTCATAAAAAATCTTCCATCGGTATTGACCAGTTCTAAACGGGGGTCAGAGTGTTCGAGTTTTCTCAGATACTCAAAGGCAAGTTTGATTAACTGGGGGTCGAGTTCCACATAAACAAGTTTTTGCACGGTGGAATGTTTCAGGACTTCTTCAATCGCTCCACCCAAACCGCCCCCCACCAGTAATACTTCTTGGGGGTTTTCATGGAGCAGAAGGGAATAATGGACGGCCTCTTCTGCAGAAAATTTATCTGGATAGGCAAAATCAAAAACACCATTGGAATAAAAATTTATTTGGGATGCGGATTCAGTTACTACAATATTGCCATAGCGGGATTCATAAACACCGAGGAGATGCATCCCGATCAACTGGAAGCTCTTGAAATGATGTTCTATTTTTTTTACCATGGGTAGAAGACAGAGTGGTAAAAGAGAAAGGATTAATAAAACCCTCTTTTTGCTACAGAGAAAAGACCCCATAAAGAGAAGGGCGAGAAGGAGCAGGATGATACCGGAAGGGGGGATTATTGAGACCAAAACAAAGGTAAGAATGACTCCACCGAGAAAAGAACCCAGACTTTCAAAAAGATAAACCTTTGAGGGCTTAAGGAGCGCAGAAGCGGCAGGAAATAAGGCACCAAAAATGAGCCCGATGGGAAAGAGGCTGAGGACTGAAATGATTATTATCCGGTCAAAGGAGATGAGTTCGCCAAAAGAAAGGGCGAAAATTTTCGGAGTATAGCGGATAAAGAAAAAGGCGAATGTGAGTGCGCCGGCCGAGGATAAAAGAAGATAGGGATAATCATTCTTCCCCTGGGCTTGTCTCCTCAATTTTGAATAAGCCAGACTACCTATGCCCGTAGATAATAGCCATAAAAAAAGTATCATCCCTGAGAGCAACTCGTTGCCCGAAAAGAATGCGAGCAATTCCCGGATGAAGAGGGACTGGCTGATTACCGCAACAACTCCAGAAAGGAAGACCGCAATGACCATCAGAAGAAGTATAATCAAAACTTAATACTTATCAATACTTGCCCTTCTTTGGAACTTGAAGGTTCTCTTGACGCATAAATTTTTTTGCATAAAATAGAAACCACAGGAGGCATGATGAAAAAAATTTACATCTTCGGACGCCGGGAGTGTCCGGTATGCAAAGATACATTCGAAAAATTTAATTATTTTAAAGAGAAAAAGGGGTTTACTGCTTCGATCCAGTATTTCGATATGGACACCGTGGAAGGAATGGCTGAAGGTGCATACTATGAGGTGGCGGACATACCCACGGTTATTATCATCGAAGATGGCCAGGAGATTGTCCGCTGGTCCAAAAGACCTCCGGTGAGCGAAGAATTTTTGCCTTATCTGAGTTGAGAATAGAGCTGGAAAGATTAAAAAAAATCTTAAAAAGATATCCAGGAGCGATAATCGCCTTTTCCGGTGGGGTTGATTCTACACTCCTTTTGAAGATCGCTCGGCTCGTCTTGAAAGACAAAGTCATTGCGGTAACCGCGAAATCGCCTCTCTATCCTGAAAGTGAAATAAAAAATGCTTGTAGTATTGCCCGGCGCTTGCAGGTGTGTCATATCATTATTGAGACTGATGAATTAAAAAATCCGGAATTTATTAAAAACTCCCAAAGCCGTTGTTTTCATTGTAAGATGGAGTTATTTAAGAGATTGAAAGAAATCGGTGCCAAGTATGGTTACGTCGTATTAGAAGGGAGTAACTACTCAGATTTAAAAGACTTTCGCCCGGGTTTAGTCGCAGCAAGAAGACTGGGTGTCTTATCTCCATTGATTGAAGCAAGGATAAAAAAAGAAAAGATCAGAGAGATTGCCAAAAGACTTAGACTACCTAATTGGAATAAGCCTTCTATGGCGTGTCTGGCATCCAGGATCCCCTATGGTCAAAAGATAGATAAAAAAATCCTGCAGCGGATAGAGGAGGCTGAAAAATTTCTCATGCGAATGCATTTTCGCCAGTGCCGGGTGCGTGACCATTTTCCGATCGCCAGGATTGAGATACCGGCTTCGGATTTTGGAAAAATGTTAAGGAATTGTAAGAAGGTGGTCAAATTTTTTAAGAAGTTGGGCTACAAGTATATCACATTGGACCTTGAGGGATACCGGACTGGAAGCATGAACTTATGAACTCATTAAAAGCAATTGCTCGGACCTTCTTCAAAATTGGATTGTTTGGCTTCGGGGGTGGTCCAGGGATGCTGGCGATGGTCAGAAATGAGTGTGTGAAAAAGAAAGGACTTATTACCGATGATGAACTCACGACCGCGGTCGCAATCGGCCAGATGTTACCTGGTCCTTTTGTCCCCAATTACTGCGAGTATATTGGCTACTGCCTTGCAGGATTGCGCGGTGCGGTTGTTGCCGGAATTGCCCTTTTATTCCCTTCCTTTCTTATCATGCTCATCCTTTCTTATCTCTATTTCACCTTTCACACCTTGCCAGCAGTAGCACAAATTTTTAAAGGGATTGGTGCGGTGATGACAGGGATCATCCTCTGGGCAGGCTTTGATATGGGAAAGGTGGTGCTCATCAGGACGAATCGGATAATCGTCTTTGTTTTTTCATTGGTTCTATTTTTAATCAAATTTGATCCGGTCCTCGCGGTTTTATCTGCTGGTTTTTTGAATTTGCTTCTTGAACGGATGAGAGTTTTCAAAATCATATCGGTGGTACCTTTAATCACCTTTGATTTAAAAAAAGCAATGGAATTGTTCGGAATCTTTGCGAAAATTGGCAGTGTGATATTTGGTGGAGGTTATGCAGCGATCCCGTTTATTCAGAAAGAAGTATCGGTATATCGCAATTGGCTTAGTCCAAAAGAATTCCTTGATGGCTTTGCCCTCGGACAGATCACCCCAGGACCAGTAGCGATCACTGCCACATTTGTTGGCTTCAAGGTGATGGGGTTGATCGGTGCCCTCATTGCGACAATCGGGATATTTCTGCCATCTTTTTTAATGCTCATACTGTTAGTAAAGGTCTATAAAAAGGTCGAAGGGAATCTTTATGTTCAATCATTTTTGGACGGAATAAAATCAGCAGTGGTTGCAATTTTAATATCAACCGGAATTTTTTTTATCCCTGCCAACTGGGTTAATCTCTCCTATGGGATTTTGGGTACAGCAACCTTTCTTTTGCTTCTTTTTGTGAAAAAGATTGACCCGGTGTTATTCATTATCGCGGGCATCTTGCTGGGGATCTTCATTGGATAATAGTTTTCGGTCGTTAGCCTTGACTTTTCAGATAAATTAACTAAAATATGAGAGATACTAAGGAGGTTTAAATGAATATCACTCAGAGGCTTGAATTATTTTATGCAGAAAGAGTTCGTTATTTTAAGTTGTTAAGAACGATATCCTGGACCAAAAAGATTGGTCTTTCGTTATTGTTTGCACTGATAACGGGCATATTTGCTCAGATCCGAATACCCTTGGGTTTTACACCCGTACCTGTAACCGGTCAGGTCTTTGCTGTATTGATGAGCGGGGTTTTGTTAGGCGGTTTTTATGGCGGAATGAGCATGGTATTTTACCTCCTCCTGGGAGGACTTGGTGTTCCTTGGTTTGCCGGTCTGCGGAGTGGTTTGATGCCGGGTCCAACCCTTGGTTATCTCTTCGGTTTTATTCCTGCAGCAGTCTTCGTCGGTATCTTTATTCACAGATTCCGCAACCTGCTCGCTCAATTATTGATAATGCTTGGCGGTATAGCGATCATCTATTTTCTCGGTGCGGTGAATTTCGCCTGGTATTTGAGGGTAGAATTTCCTACGACCCTTAAACTTGCTGTCTTGCCTTTCATACCTTTTGACATTGCCAAGGCAATCATTGCCGGTTTTGTATCCAGAGCCCTGATTCCAGATAGATGAATGTAAAACTCGGATCACGATTTAAAAATTATTTTTTTAAGATTTTTTTAACAGGAGTATTGGTCATGATCCAAAATTGCAGTGCTGCTGAATACCGGGAATCCATCCATGCAGGTTCATGGTACCCGGGAAAGGAAAAGGACCTGCGCGATGTGATAAAGACCTATCTAAAAAACGCCAAGGTTAGGATTACCGGTGATATCTATGGATTGGTTGCGCCCCATGCTGGATACATGTATTCTGGACCCTTTGCGGCTTTTGGTTATAAACTTCTGGAGAATAAAGAGTTCGACGCAGTGATTGTGATCGGTCCCAGCCACTACCATGGATTTGGCGGAGTTTCGGTAGACAAAATGGCAGGACGGGTGACCCCTCTTGGAAAGGTGGAATTTGATCAAAGACTCATTGAGGAGCTCATTAAACAGAATCCCCGGTTGATAAAGTATGAGCCCGATGCCCATACGCAAGAGCATTCTGTAGAAATCCAGATTCCTTTTCTCCAGATGGTTCTGAAGAGTTTCAAACTTGTAGAAATCGTCATGGGTTCCCAGGATTACAAAACCTGTGAGGAACTCGCCTCTGCACTGATCAATGCTACAAAAAATAAGAAGGTCCTATTTGTTGCGAGCTCGGATCTTTCCCATTATCATGATCAAAAGAATGCGGAAAGACTTGACCAGTTGGTGATCGAAGCCGTAGAAAAATTTGATCCCGAACTTCTGGCAAAACGCCTTGCTGCGGATAGTTGTGAGGCCTGTGGTGGTGGTCCTATCGTCACGGTGATGCTTGCAGCAAAAAAGATGGGTGCAGACAAATCTAAGGTGTTAATCTATGGCACGAGTGGCAATATAACCGGTGATTATCACCAGGTCGTGGGTTATCTCGCAGCTGCATTCTTTAAAGGCGAGGAGCAAAGTCATAACCAAGTCGGAGTCGACCTCGGTTTTACCGAAGAAGAGAAGAAACTCCTTAAAGAGATTGCCCGTAAGACGATAGAGGCGGCGGTAAAAGGAGAAAGGCTACCCGAGTTCAAAGATTTACCAGAACGATTGAAGCAACCTTATGGTGTATTTGTGACGATTAACAAACATGGGAATTTAAGGGGCTGTATCGGACATATCATTGCTGATGAGCCTTTATACAAAGTGTGCCAAGAGATGGCAAAGGCTGCAGCCCTCCAGGATCCTCGCTTCCATCCGGTCACCGAAGCGGAGTTACCGGATTTAGAGATCGAGATTTCGGTCCTCACCCCTTTGGAACGGGTTAAAGACTTCAAGGAGATTGTCATTGGTCGGGACGGGCTTCTAATCCGCCGCGGTTATCACAGTGGTCTCCTCCTTCCTCAGGTTGCCACCGATTATAACTGGACAGTAGAGGAATTTCTGGAGCAGACCTGTTTGAAAGCGGGTTTGCCCGAAGATGCGTATAAATTAAAAGACACCGAGATTTATAAATTCTCCGCCCAGATCTTTTGAAAAAGGAGTGTTTAAGATAAAAAAGCAGACTAGCGAAACATTTCGTGACCTCGGATTTGCGAAACTTGATCTCCATCGGGAAAGACGGAAGGGATTTCCCGAGGTGGTCTTCTGTCAGGGTAAGAGTGCGGAGCAGATTTTGAGATGTGCCGAGGAGATTCTGAAAGCAAATAAAAAGGTTCTTTTAACCAGGGTGGAAGAGTCTACCGCCCAACTGCTAAAAGAACGATTCAAAAACGGCAATTACTTTCCTAAGGCAAGGTTATTTTATGTGGGTAAAAGGAAACCAGGGTCCGGGCTGGTCTGTGTGATCTCGGCAGGCACCGGTGATCTGCCGATAGCCGAAGAGGCTGCGATCACCGCAGAAATCATGGGCAGCCGGGTGGAACGGATTTACGATGTCGGGGTTGCTGGATTGCATAGGCTATTGAGTTATAGAAAATTATTAAAAAAAGCCCGGGTCATCGTCGTCGTCGCAGGAATGGATGGAGTTTTGCCTTCGGTCGTTGCTGGTCTATTTGTCGCGCCGGTCATTGGGGTCCCTACGAGTATCGGATATGGGGCTAATTTCCAGGGTTTGGCACCTCTTTTGACGATGCTCAACTGTTGTGCTCCAGGAGTGGGGGTGGTTAATATTGATAATGGTTTCGGCGCTGGTTATCTCGCCCATCTGATAAATTCCCTATGATTATCTTTGATAAAGTGACAAAGGTTTTTCAAAAAAACTGGATTGCCCTCGATGATATATCCTTTGAAATCCAAAAAGGTGAGTTTGTCTTCCTCACCGGTCCTACAGGCGCGGGTAAGAGCACCATTTTGAAACTGATTTACAAAGAAGAAGAACCCACCAAAGGAACGATCAAAGTCCTTGATTATAATCTCCGATTTCTAAGGCGGAATAAATTACCCGAATTACGGCGGAAGATCGGGGTGATCTTTCAGGATTTTAAGCTCTTACCTGACCGTACAGTAGAAGAGAATGTCGCCTTTGCCCTGGAAGTGACCGATATCCCGCCCCGGGACCTGAAGAAAAAGGTTTTTGATATCCTCACCTATGTAAAACTGAGCCATAAGAAATTCAATTATCCTTACCAGCTCTCGGGCGGCGAACAGCAAAAGATTGCGATTGCCCGGGCACTGGTCCGAGAACCCTATATCCTTCTTGCCGATGAACCTACCGGCAATCTCGATTTGAAAAGTTCTCAGGAAGTTCTGGAGATTCTGATGGATATCAACTACAAAGGAACCACCGTGGTCATGGCAACCCATAATCAACTCTTGGTGCGCAAGGCGAAGAGACGCATCATCCACTTAGAAAATGGTAAGATCATTTCGGATAAATAGCAGATAGCAATGGGTTTACGAATTGGTATCAGAGAAGGATTTCGGACCATCAGCCGGAGTCGTTCGTTATTCATCCTTTCTCTCCTGGTTGCGGCGATATCCTTCTATTTGCTCTCCATATTTGGTCTGCTTACGGTCAATCTTTACAAATTGGCACTTTATCTTGATGAAAAGATAGAGATAATTGCCTTTCTGGAAGAGCGTGCCGATGTATCCTGGCTGAAAAACAGCATCAAAAAAATCAACGGGGTTCAGGATGTAGTATATATATCGGCAGATGCCGCATTAAAACAGCTTCAGGAGGAGGTTGCTGAAACTAAAGAGATCATCCGGGTCTTTGAAGAAAATCCATTGCCTGCTTCAATAAGGATTAAAATTGAACCCGCTTTCCGGAATTCCCGGGGCTTGGAGGAGATAAATAAAAAAGTTCTACTTTTAAAGGGTGTCAAGGAGACAATATACGGCGGCGAACTTGTTGAGCAACTCAAAAGGGTTACAGGTATCATGCTCTTTTTTGACCTGGGATTACTGGTCATCATCACCCTTTCAGTGATATTCGTCATCTTCCAGACGATCAAACTCACCATCTTCGCCCATGCTACGGAGATAGAGATAATGAAACTCGTCGGTGCCACCGATACCTTTATCACCATCCCCTTTGTGTTTCAGGGATTGGTCCAGGGTGTTCTTGGCGGTGCGATTGCTTATTTATTGCTGTTGATAACGGTAAGAATTGCCTCAGCCTTTTTTGCCATACCCTTTTTCCCAAAATCGCTATTCTTCTTGGGCAGTGTAATTTTGGGGATGATATTTGGCATCATCGGTTCCAGCATTGCCCTGCGAAGGTTTTTGAGATGAAGTTTTTGTTAATCGCCTTTTGTATTTTTGCCCAGCTGAGTGAAAAGCAGAAAGAACTCGATGAACTGAAAAAGAGATTGACGGTCGTGAGACAGGAGATCAAACAGTTGGAAAAAGAAAAAGCCGGAGCCCTGAGCAGGATTGAAAAGATTGATGAAGCGATAAACCTTTCCAATGAATATCTTGAAAAATTATCCGCTCAGGAATATGAAGAGAGAACGAGGGTGGCAGAATTAAATCGGGAGATAGCCCGGCTCGAAGCCAAGATGAAATTCCAGAAAGAAGAACTGCGGGCAAGATTGATCCGGCTTTATAAGTGGACACCATTTTATCGACTTGAAGTGCTGTTTTCTTCAAAATCGATTGCGGAGATTCTTTCCACTTCTTATTATCTCCAGATTCTGGCTAAGAACGACCAAAAATTGTTCTTTGAGTGTAAAAACGATTGGACAAAGTATCTCGCGGACAAGAAGATGCGCGAAGACTTGATCGCCCTATTAGAAACCCGGCGGCAGGAGAAGGCACAGGAGATTGAAAGGCTCAATGCTGAGCGGCTGGAGAAGCGGAAGATTCTCGATGAAATTGCCCGGCAGGAAAGTGAAAAAAAGAAGATAGAGAAAGAATTGAAGAGCGCACAACGCAAACTCGAAGAGTTGATAATATCGCTGCGCAAACAGAAAGAAAAAGAAGAAAAGCGTGCCCAGAGTTATCTGGAAATGAATAAAGGCAAGCTTCCCTGGCCCTGTAAGGGTTCGGTAGGAACGAAATTTGGTAAGGTTGTCCATCCCAAGTATAATACCACCACCAAGAATAATGGGATTGATATCTTGAGCAATTATGGGGAGAATGTCTATGCCGTGGCTCAGGGCAGGGTTGTTTATGCAGGGAAATTCATCGGCTATGGTAATTTGGTCGTCATCGACCACCTGGATGGGTTTTATTCTCTTTATGGTCATCTTGCCGAGATTCTTGTAAAAGTCGGTGAAGAAATCCCGGCGGGTAGGATAATCGGTCGGGTGGGCGAAAGTGGTTCGCTCTCCGGACCCATGCTCCACTTTGAATTGCGAAAAGAGGGAAAGCCAGTAGATCCACTCCTCTATCTGGAGTAATCGTGCTTCTTATCCTTTGCTCTTGGTGGCACTGATAAGATAGGCGGTATGGGTGATACCCCTTTCTTTGGGTCGTACACCCCGCTCCCTAACCAGAATTTCCCGTTGAATGATCTCCGCGACCTTGATACGGACAAAGTGGAATGCATGCAAGGTTTCCACTGTCTTTTTAACCTGTTCCACATTGGGACACCAGGCAACAAGATGGTGGCCACTCTTCAATGCTTCCGCCGCCTTGGGAACGATCGCCCAGGGCTCGGGAACATCAATGAATATTGCATCTACATCTTTTTGAAGAAAACCATCAAGTGCTACATCGCGCAGAAAGTATTCAATCCGGCTTTTATTTTTAATTCTTTCCAGATTTTTCTGGGCGTTTTGGAGAAATTCTTCATTCCGTTCATAACTGTAGACGATACCATCAGGGGCTACCACCTTTGATAAAAATAGGGTCAGGGCACCGCTGCCGGTTCCAACTTCAATCACCTTTGAATTCGGACCGATTGCAGTTTCAAAAAATAAATACCCCAGATCCTTGGGATACACAATCGTCGTGCGGCGTTTTATTTTCAACATCAGATCGCCGGTCGTGGGTTTGAGACAATAGAAATTTCTGCCCAGATGGGTCTTGCCTACATAACCAAATTCTTGATCAATGATTTCGTCAATTTTTATATCTCCAAAGTCGGTGGATAACTTCAATCCAGGAGTGGCAGAAATAAGAAATTGCCTTTTTTCATCAAGATAGATATAGACTAAGTCACCATTTTTAATGATATTCCCATCCATTGATTGAGTATATTGAAAAAGTAAAATCGGTCAATAGTATTCTGAGGAGTTTCAGGAGATGGGATCCATCTGAAAGAATATTCTAAGTTAAATCATTCGGTAACCGCCGGCTTTAGCCGAAATCCGGTAACCGCAGGCTTTAGCCTGCGTTTAAAAAATAAAAATGACCCAACCTGAAGATTGCAGCTACTACATTATCAATCTTTGCAGAGCAGGTATGGACTACCAACTAACCTTTGATTTTTGATATTCTCTTTATGCACAAGTGACCTGTAGTATAATAAGTTTTGATCGTGATTTTACACTCATCCGGGAAATTGGACCGGAGCCTTATTATACCCTTTGTCGGATTAGGAGATATCCTATCACAGTAAAATGGCTTTGTATTTCTGTACCTCTTTACCTGCGGACTACTCCCAACTTCTGCTGTGTCAATCTCAAAACCTGATAATAACTTTAACTTTCTAACCTTTTTCAAAAATTGATAGAAGACCATTTTTAAAACTAAAACACCTCCAAAAATCTAAACTTTGCAGATGCGCTTAAGGATGATTTCTCTTTTTATTAAGTAAAGAGAGAAGGTCGAATAAATGTAGAATGTAGAGATTTGACCCCGCATTCGCCCTTGACTTTATCAGGCTATCAAATATACTCCTGCAATGCCTGTTTTGTTGTTCATCGCTTTTCTCTCCGGATTCACAATGTTAATATATGAGCTCATCTGGGCGAGATTATTAGTGCTCACTTTTGGTACCACTGCATTTGCAAACACCTTAGTCATTGCTACTTTCATGCTCGGCTTGGGTTGGGGAGGAATTTATTTCGGCAGGCTTGCTGATCGTTTCCGGAATCCGGTTAAACTATTCGCCTATTTGCAGATGGGGATCGGTTTTGGGGGATTCCTTTTACTCTTCATCTTACCGGCACTCCCTGGTTTTTTCAGCAAACTGGTGCGTATTTTCTCCGGGGCTGATTTTGGTTTTCATTTCCTCAGGTGGCTTGTATCCTTTCTCATTTTATTGGTACCGGCTTCTCTAATGGGTGGTACATTTCCGGTGATGAGCAAAATTTATCTACAGCAAGGATTTGAAATTAAAAAGGGTATCGGCATGGTATATGGTATCCATACTTTAGGTGGTGTCCTCGGTGCCTTGCTTACTGGATTTCTCTTCATAAGAAATTTAGGTATGATTGCTACGCAACTTCTGGCGATATTAATCAACTTGATCATAAGCCTGTCGCTATTTCGGATCCAACCAGCGAGGGCAGTAGAAGATTTAAAACCAAAATCTTTCACCTCAAAGCCAAATTTGATGGAAGGTTTCAGCAGATTCCTTCCCATGGTGGCATTCTTAACCGGCTTTGCCAGTCTGGCTTGTGAAATCTTTTGGTTGCGCGCACTTTTGATTTTTTTGACCAACTCAACTTATACCTTTGCTATCATCCTTGGAGTTTTTTTAACCGGCATTTTTTTGGGCAGTTTGATTTTTGCAAGACTTTCCTGTAAATATCGACTTGATACACTCCTGGCATCGGTGCAAATTTTTATGGGATTGTGGATCATCGGTGGTGCACTCTTTATGAATCAACTTCCCCGGTTATTATTCTTATTGGAGGGGATTCTTGAGATACCCTTTTTACGAATTTTCCTTCCGGCTCTCTTCCTCGCCCTGGTGGTGATGGTGGTCCCTACCGTGCTCATGGGAATAAATTTTCCGCTGCTCTGTTCGTTATCGGCTTCTGGATCGACTGCACTCGGCAGCGGGGTCGGTAAAATTTATTTTTTTAATACCATCGGTAGTGCCCTCGGCGCTGTTTTTACCGGAGTTTTTTTGATTGCATGGGTAGGGGTGCTCAAAGGACTCATTCTGATTGCCGCGCTCAACCTTGGTTTGGGATTGTTGTTTTCCATTCTTTCCCGAGCACCCGTTTGGAATTTCTTCTTGGTAGGAGCAGCGATTCTGCTGATGTTTTATTCACTACCACAAAGATACATTCTGCCTCCTTCGCTTTTACATACTCCAGGACGTCAGGACCGGGTTTTGTATTACAAAGAGACTCGCGAAGGCACGATAGTGGTGAGCGAAGATCAGCGGAGTGGAGTTCGTTCCTGTTATGTGAATAACAACGCCGTGATCGGAACCACCTATGATGCTCTAAAAGTGGTGAAGTTGCTGGGGACCCTTCCGATTGTTTTCAATCCCGAGGCAAAGGAAGCTTTGGTTATCGGCTTTGGCGTGGGCATAACAACTGCGACCCTTGCCCAGTACGAACTTGAAAAGATTGATTGTGTTGAATTGTGCCCGGATCTATTTGAGGCCGCCCGATATTTTACCAATCATAATAAATATGTTTTTAAAAATCCAAAGGTAAATTTTATTTCTGGGGACGGTCGAAATTTTTTACTCCAGAGCAATAAGAAATACGATATCATCTCCTGTGATCCAACCCATCCCATATTGGGAAGTAACAATTTATACACCCGCGAATATTTTCTATTATGCAAAGACCATTTAACTGAAAAAGGTGTAGTATGTCAGTATTTGCCCCTTCACAAATTGAGCCCGAATGAGTTTCGCATTCTCATCAGAACCTTTGCGAGTGTCTTCCCATATACTACTATCTGGCTTGGTTATTCACATGGGATTATGGTAGGAACCCAGGCTGGGATACGCCTCCGTTTTGAAAGATTAAAAATTGTAAAGGACGAGATGCTTAAAGACCCCTATCTTTTGGCGGTTGCCTGTTTACTCATCCCAGAAGATCTCCCAAATATAACGCAGAATTCACCGCTTAATACCGACAATAATCCGCTTTTGGAGTTTTTCACCCCGGGCAGCTTAAAAAGGGAGAATTGGGAATCGAATATAAAGCAGTTGTTTGCCCGGCGTGCGGATTTAGCCGAGATATTTGAAGGGATTGACGATTTGGAGAGATTGAACCGTTACCTTCTGGGTCAGCGTTATCTCATCGAAGGGCTCATTTATCAGAACCAGAGGAACTATTCGGCGATGCACGCTGCCTTCCAGAAGGTGCTCGAAGTTAATCCGGAAAATCAAGAGGTACGACTATTCTTGCGGGCGAAATGATTTTTACAATATGGTAGGCGGAAATTCCATTAACTATTGATTTTTATGCGCCGATGGATATAATTGGCAATGGCGGGCATTATCTTCTTCAAGACCCAGAACTTACCAAAAATAAAAGAGTTTTATGTTACCCGGATTGGCATGGAGGTCTGGTTAGAACAGGCTGACTGTGCAATTCTCAAACATGGTAATTTGCTACTCGGTTTTTGTCAGCGTGAGACTACCGAGACCCAGGGTATAATCACATTTGTTTATGAGAATACCGATCAGGTCTATAATATGTATAAAAAATTCCGTCTCGAGGCATTATCCGAGCCTGAGGTGAACGAAAAATACCGTATCTATCATTTCTTTATCAAAGACCCAGAAGGCAGGCTGGTAGAGTTTCAGAACTTTCTGGAGCCAGTAAGTATTTGAGAAGTGAATTATCTTATCAAGATGATCTTATGCACCAGCCGAGTGGTTTTTGATTTAACTTCAAGAAAATAGATTCCATTTTTTATCGTTGCGGGTAAGGGAATGATGTCAGCGTTTTTTTCTATTTTTAAAGCACACACCTTTTTTCCGGCAATATCGTATAACACCGCCGATAGAAGATCACCACCTGGAGAGAGTTTAATGAAACCCGGGCTGGGGTTTGGGGTGATTGAGATATGCATTTTTAACCCTTCCGATTTATTTTCTTTCTTTCCCGTTACTGCCCGGAGTGTCCGCCAGAGATTCAGCCTTCCCCAACCATAGGTATTATTCGGGTAGCCTCCATAGTAGATTGAATCCGCATTATCAAGAAATAGATTATACAATTCGGTCACCGTTAAATTTGGATTTGCCTGACATAATATTGCCACACCGCCCGCAACATGGGGGTTGGATAGGGAAGTTCCGCTCATCGTCTGATAACCACTACTACCTGTGCAAGACCTGATATTCACGCCTGGTGCTACAATCTCTGGTTTGGTAAGGTTCCAGTCCCTCCGATACCAGAAAGTTGTATCATTCCAGGGAGGAGTATCCGGTGCAGGACCGCGGGATGAGAATGAGGCAATATAGTCAAGGGAATCAACTGCCCCGCAACCCAAGACCAGCGGGTAATTACCTGGTGCCAGACTTGTGCCCGAGCCAGGTCCGGTAGAACCGATGTTCCATATCCCGAGGATGCCGATTGATTTCCAGGTGCGGCACATATTCCAGAAGTGAAGATCGTATATGTTCCCCGATGTCCAGGAGTTAGAGACAGCCCGGATATCAACACCGGAGTCAACTTTCAAGTCTGCCATCCATTGCATGCCGTCATCTATCCAGGTATATTGCCCGACACCCTGTGCATTGAATACCTTGGCTACGACCAGTTTGGCGCCCGGAGCGACACCGATATCATTGGTAAATGGTCCTGGACCATCACCGCCACAGATAATGCCCGCCATGAATATGCCATGCCCATTGTCATCATAGGGCTGGGTCTGTCCGTTTACACAGTCCTTCCAGTAGCCACTCCATTTACCAGCAAGCGCCGGATGGGTAAAATTACATCCACTATCAAGGAGACCCAGTAAGACATCACTCCCCGTATATCCTGCCAACCAGCAGGAATCTGCCTTGACCCTTCTTATATTCCACTCAGGGGTCCGGAAGTCTTCATTTATCACTGACCCAGGGAGTATAATCACTCCATCATGGAGGAGATATTTGATCTCATCCCATTCCCGGAGTTTACTAATCAACCTTTTTGTCGCAGTGATATGGAGTCCATTGAATATCCAGAATGATTTTAATTCCTTCACATCCTCGGAGCAGGATGAAAGATACTCAATCAATCTCTTTTGGCTTTTAGCTGCAGTCTCTTTTAAGATGCGGATTTTATCTTTGACGGGAAGATTTTCAATCGCCTCATAGGGATATTCGGTCTTTAGCGCGCAGATCACGGTGAGCATTTCTTTATCCCCGGCATGGGATAATTGATATTCCAATTCCGGGGTGATATAAGCCGAATAAAGGATGAAGATTATAGTTCCGATCATAATTCCATCTCTCTAAAATTTTTTCTTTTTATCTTTCTCAGCCTCAAAAGTCTTTCTAATGGATAGGTATTGATAACATCATCTTTTTCCAGCCATCCCCGCCGGCAGGTGGCAACCCCGAATTTCATCCAGGACAATTCCTCAACCCCATGGGCATCAGTCCCGATGCTCACTTTTACGCCTAATTCCTTACACCGTTTCAGGTTCACATCATTCAAATCCAGCCGATCCGGATAGGCATTACACTCTAAGAATGTATTTGTTTCAGCAGCCTTTTTTATCACCTTTTCAATATCCACCGTATACCCTTCACGCTTGGAGATAAGGCGCCCTGTTGGATGGCCTATGATATCTACATAGGGATTTTCCATTGCTGCACAGATTCTTTCGGTGACATTCTTGGTGAATCCTTGATGTATCGAGGCAACGACCATGTCCAGTTCTTTTAAGATCTTATCCGGATAATCCAGTTTGCCATCAGGCAAGATATCAACCTCAATTCCTTTAAGGATTCTAAAATTCTTAAATCTTTTATTCAATTCATCGATCTCTTCCCATTGTTTGTATAACCGATCAATCTCTAAGCCATGGGCATATTTCGCCGAACGCGAATGGTCGGTGATGAGGATATATTCATAACCCATCCGCTGGGCAGCGATAGCGAGTTGTTCAATCGTCGCCGAAGAATCTGAGTAATTAGAATGCATCTGGAGATCCCCTTTGATATCAGAAAGTTCCACAAGTTTCGGCAACTGGTTTTTCAATGCTTGTTCTACCTCTCCGCGGTCTTCGCGCAATTCTGGCGGAATCCATTGTAACCCCAGTTTTTTGTAAACCTCCACTTCGTCTTCGCCGGCTATGATTTTCTCGCCTTCGAATAATCCATATTCATTCAATTTCCATTTTTTACTCACCGCAATGCCCCGGAGTTTGACATTGTGGGCTTTGGAACCGGTGAAGTATTGCAGGGCAGCACCGTAGGATTTTTTGTCGACGATTCGTATGTCCACCTGGATGCCGCCTTGAACGAGAATGGAACTTTTCGTCTCACCTGCGGCAATTATTTCTTCCGCCTCCGGATATTTTGTAAATACTTCCACGATCTTTTTATGGTCTTTGCCCGTGACCAAAATATCGATATCTCCGATCGTCTCCTTCCAGCGCCGGAGCGAGCCAGCAGGTGAGATCTGTAAAATCGGGGCATTCTTTTTTAGATAATCCACTACACTTGATGCAACCGATTCAGCCAGGGCGATGGAGAGCCGCTCGTGACTACGCTCGTATAACTCAATCCCTTTTTTGATATTCTCTACTTTTTTCTCGCCCATCTGGGGAAGTTTTGCCAGACTGCCATCAGCGATGACCCTTTTTAAATCCTCCAGATTCTTTACCCCGAGGTTTTTGTGGGCTAAAGCAAGGGTCTTGGGTCCAAGGTTTTGAATATTGAGCAATTCTAAAAGGGATGGTGGTATGCCCCGGGTGGCTTCAATATATTTCTGCATCTTTCCGGTTTTAATGTATTCTTCAATTTTTTCCGCCATTCCCTGGCCGATGCCTGGGAGGGATTTTAATCTCCCGGACCTCAACAATTCCTCAATATCCTCGGTCAGTTCTTCGAGCACCCTTGCGGCTTTGCGGTATGCTACAACCCGGAAGACATTTTCTCCTTTATACTCTAAGGCATCAGCAATCTGGTTGAAAATCTGGGCGATCTCTTTGTTTTTTTTCATTAATAAATTATAATTACCCGGTATGTTTTGTCAATATATATTTTAACCCGATCTTCTCCATATCTTTTATTTTTTATGTATGAAGGAACGACAAAACTCATGGGCAAGATTTGTAAGGGTAATCAATGATTTAGCGTTTGGATTTTTGTAGGGCAAGGCTTTAGCCTTGCATAAATAAAAAATGCCAACCTGAAGTCGTCGGGTGGTAACCAATAAAATGGTAGGCGCAGGCTTTAGCCTGCGGATAATTTTTTAAATCCCATGGTATTTCGCACCCTGAAGGGTGCGGCTACCTCTAATAATTTAGCGCATAAAAATAATTTGACAAAAAGTAGAGAGGACTCAGGCACGCAGTGCCTTGACTTTAGATACCAGTTGTATATAATCTTCAACAAAGGGGGTGATGACGATGCCGAAAGGACTTCTGTCCTTCATCAAGTGCGCGGGTTGAGCAAGTAAGCTTTCTAAAGCGCAGTTGGCGAAGGCACTTTCCCATCTGCCGGCGATCGTGGATGCTAATCTCCTGGTAGGACTGAATACTGCGGATGATGCTGGTGTTTACAAAATCAGTGATGAACTGGCGCTCGTTTATACCGTGGATATAATGGCACCGGTTGTGGAGAATCCTTATCTCTTCGGTATGATCGCGGCAACCAATTGTATCTCTGATGTCTATGCGATGGGTGGTGAACCCAAACTCGCGCTCAATGTTGTTGGTTTTCCAGCTAATAGTGATCCGGAAATACTTGGTGAGATATTGCGGGGCGGTCAGACAAAGGCACAAGAAGCCGGTGTCACCATATGTGGAGGCCATACATTTAATCACGAAGGGATAATGTATGGACTTTCGGTCATCGGTTATATCCATCCCCAGAAGATAGTGACCAATGCCCGTGCCCGACCCGGAGATGTGATAATCCTCACCAAACCGATCGGTGTCGGCACGATCATCCAGGCGTTATTGCTGGATAAGGCTGCAGGTCTTGATACGAAACTTGTTTATGAAGGAATGACTACTCTCAATAAACATGCCTCCAGGGTGATGCAGGAGGTCGGTGTGGATGCTGCGACCGACATCACCGGTTACGGATTAGTGGGGCACTTAGTGGAGATGGCAGAGGCAAGCAATGTGGGTATTGAACTGTGGGCTGATAAAATACCGGTTTATCCTGGAGCAATCGAGGTCGTTAGAAGCGGGATAATTGAGCCGGGTATTACAATGAATATGAAGTCCTTCGCAGATCGGGTTGAGAAAGGAGCGATTGGTTCGGAAATCGGGCAGCTGGTTTTTGGTTCGGAGACCTCGGGTGGATTGGCCATCGTTCTTCCTGAAGCAAAGGTGAATATATTCATGGAAAAATATCAACGCTCGGCCCGGGTCATCGGGCGGATAACGGAAGAACATCCCGGTCGTCTGAGAATACTTTAAAGCCTTCCTTCGTCTTTCATTCCAATCCTTGAGCTTCTCAAAATGCGGTTCAACCAGAATTTTCTTTTTTCAAAAACCGAGGCATTAAAACATTTTTTTCCGGGATATCATTAAAAAGCCAATCCTGCTTGCTGGTAATAAAGGCTTTGCGATAACGCTCGGCTGTTTTCAAGTATTTGGGTAAGATATTCTATTTTGATTAAACAGCCCCTCTTCGGTAAGATTATTTTTTTGTTCAAATCTTACTAAATGATTATCATCATACATAACTTTTTAGGGGAAGTACTCTTAGAATAATTAAATGGATTATCCATCGGTGTATCCTCCTTTCAGGATTTGGTAATCCGAATAATTAATTTTCATAAAGGAGGATACACCGCTTTTTATTTTCAAGAGGAATTTACACATAATTCTGGACACCACCGGGAACTTATGCTTGACGGATGGAATATTCTTATTATAATCTTTTGTTAAGACCTGGAGGTTTTATGGATGGGTTAAAAATTTGGGTTTGTATAATAACTTTGATAAACTTAATTTTTGCCGAAGAAATAAAATCGGATTCATCGTTGAATCTGTTAAATTCATTAAAAAGACAAAAATTATTTTATACTACAAGTGAAAACTGGATACCGCCGAGTTTGCCGAGTGAGTCGGAATGCATAGGAATGGGTTGTTGTTTATTTCCTATTGCTGGTTATTTGATAGGTAAAGAAGCGTTTAAAAAAGAAGCCCCACAAGAATCTTTACAGCCAACCATAAAGCCAAAATTTAGTATCGGAATAAATTACAGTCCCGGAATAGCACTAACTGGTGGGGCACTAGTAGGTCCTCAAATCGAAGGCTTCGGTATTCCACCGCCCGAAAATGTTCTTGCACTGTTTTATTTGAATAATAGCATAGAAATTGCTGCTCAATATCATTTTGATAGCCATTGGGCATTAGGAATTGGTGGTGGATATATGTGGACACATTTAAAAGAAAGAAGCTCGCCTTTAAGTTGTTATCCTTCTCCGCCATCTTGGGGACTACCTAAACAAGAGGATTGGGCAATTTGGACTATTTATGGCACAGCTAAGTTTCAAAAATTAAAATCTGATAGAAATGGTTTAACATGCCTTGGA
>JBDRWD010000051.1 GCA_039802205.1 candidate division WOR-3 bacterium | reverse complement strand
ATATTTTTCAACAGATAATTAAAAGAATCAAGGCAGGTATGGAATTTATGATAATGCTCTGTTATCCTTTTTCTATCTGATAATTTAACCATTTCAAACATAAAATTATTGTTCGTGGCAGAAACCGTAAACTGCCTTCGCAAAACTTCATAATCAGGGGCTTCAAGAATAATATCGTATTTGCCCGGTGGTAATGAAAGATAAAAAGTGCTCCGCCTGGTAGTGAAAGACTTATTTAGATTTTCAAATCTTACCTGAACATATGGAATTGGCTCTCTTGAGACTGAATCGCATATTGTACACTGGACATTGATACTCTCCGATGTCTTTTGGGCGTAAAGGGTTATCAAAAATACTATCACTAAAATTATAATTTTTTTAATTTTAATTACCATAGCGAATTATACAAACATCAAACGAAATGTCAAGGTCACAGTTTAAAGCAAAAAATAATCTTATTGAAATGAGGAGTGTTGTGTTATAAAATTTTTAGACTTGGTAACCGCAATCCGCCTGGCAGATTAACCTGTGTTAGCTTCCAATTTCAATTGGACGAATTAGTTATCTCAACAAAACTACTTTCTCTATCTTTTCATATCCTTCTGCCTCAAGGCAAACAAAATAGACACCGGCAGAAAGTCCTTCAGGTTTTGTCCAAACCTCATTCATGCCAATCCTTGATTTTAAGATATCTTCTTTATGCATTAGCCGGCCACAGACATCGTAGATTTTGATTGAAATTTTGCGCTCGTCCGGCGAATTGAATCTTAGCCTTATCATACCGTTTGTCGGATTCGGATAGATTCTATCAAAGTAAAATGGCTTTGCAAGTTGCGTTTCTGCACCCTGAGGACCGAAAAATTTTTGTACCATTGATTTTTCAACAGGGAATTCATATAGCCCAATCGCACTACAAACCACCCGCTTGCCTTTGACTTTTGAAATATCAATAATTATCTCTCCATCCGTATAGGTATTCTGTGGCAACCAGACTGAAATCCTCTTTAAATGATTCGGGGTAATAAATGTCGTATCCAATCCAATTCCATCCACCACCAGCGCCTGAATAATCCTGCCGATGCCTCTCTCGTCTTCTGGAATAGAAACATCATTTTTGTATCTGTCATGCTGAACTTGTTTCAGCATCCCATCCGTGCGATGAATCGCACCGCTACAATTTTCCGTTTCACGGTTCACGGTACGCGGTTCACGACTTGTAGGAGCAGGGACTTCAAGCCCGTTATTCCCTGATAACCCGTCATATCCCTTGATAACTCCTAATTCCCCTTTTGCCTCTAATTGACCGAAATTGCCCTCAATTGCCTTAATTTGCCCTGAATTGCCCCCAATTGCCTTAATCTGCCCCAAATCGCCCTTGCTCACCTGATTCTCAAAATAATACGCCAAGTCCATTCTGTATACCTTCTCCGGGTCTAACCCAGTAAATTTATATCTCAAATTCTCATACCCCCAATCCGTAGTCTGATAAGGCTTATCACCAAATACCCAATAACCATCACGCCTTAAACAATATTGAGACTGCACTGCCTGCCCTAAGTCCACAAAGACCTTTGCCACTGGTGAGACATTAAGTTTTTTAAACTTAATCGTATATGGAATCGTATCACCTTCGGTCCAGAGGCAATATAACTTTGCATTATTAGCATTCACTAAAGAATATGCAGAATGTGGAAAAACTGAGGCAGTCGTTGTATTAGAGATATTCTCTGGTGAGGTCCAACTTCCTGATGTATCCACATACTGACTCATATATACTTCCCAGTTTCCAGACGTATTATCCAGCCAAAGACAATAATGTCCACCTGATAAAGTCGGAAATTTTGATTCACCAATAGTTGTCGCAACCTTTTTCACATTCTGCCAGCCGATTTCCGTCTTCTGCCGGCTATAAATCTCTAAATTGCCCAATGAATCCCGGTCCTGCCAGACGGTCATAATCTTATTTCCATATAGGTCAATTACCGGATACAATCTCTCACTTGTTGTTGTCCGATAAATCGTATCAATCCCTGACCAGCCGGTTGAATCTTTCTCTTGATAGCAAATGCTCCTTTCACCTTGCCATAGTAGATGCAGAATCCTTGAATTATCAATGACCAAGGATGGGGTGCGAGCCCAGATATGGGTGTATAATGTTTCAATAATCGCATCCTGAAAGTGCCCTTTATGGAATTTTATATAGATTAAATCACCGGTATCGGAAGGTAGCCAATAATATTGAACAAAAACAAGATGAACTGTATCCGTAGTATCACAGACCATTGATGGTGGTGAGACATTTACGACTGGTAAAACTATAGTCTCCGGTGGTGCCCAACTTGCGGTCCAGTGGGTATAATAAATATATGAACCCGATACCCACGAGACACAGGGATCTCCTGAGGTATCAATTGCCAGCGCCGGATATTCACCCGGGCTTCCAACAAGTTCACTGCTTGAAAAACTCTTGCCTGAATCCTGCGAATAACAATAGTAAATACCCCCACCCGATGAATAGACCAAGTGAACCTTATCGCCAGTCGGGCTTGAGACAATCTTACGACCATTGTTGTAGGCGGTTGCCAGTGGATTATCTACTTCCCGCGGTCCATATTTTACAACCACTGAATCTGAATAGGTGCTCTCTAACCCCAGGGTGTCAATTGCAGTGACACGATAGATATAGGTATTCCCTAATTGAACTAAGGTATCGGTAAAGTTATTTACCACTGTGGTATCAAGCGTCCTGTAACTGAGACTATCACCACGCCGACGATAGACAATATACCCTGCCAAATCCGGCTCGGGATTCTGGCGCCAGGTAAGGGTGACAAACTCTGAGGCTAATGGATAACGCGCCGCCGGGTCTCTTGGATGCCCTGGCACCGGGTCAGTGGTGAAAATAAATGAAGCCGGGGCGAGGGTATAAACCGGACCATATTTTTCAGTAATGTTGAAATAATGAATACCATCACCTGAACTTATCCCCGAACCACCATCATTCCAAAATCTCTTTACATCGCACTTACGATAATCATATCTAAAACGCCCGGGGTATTCATTAAGAAAGATAGTCACCTCAAAACTTGTTGTATCTTTTGTAGTATCCCGATTAATATAGCGCCATTCAATAATTTTTCGGTCGGGATTGTATTTCTTAATCTGTCTAATCCATCCTTGATTCAATCCAGTAATTGTAATTGAGTCATTATAGGCTGCAATCACACCTGCATTGTCGCCACCCGCAGTTGGAAGGTCAAAATGGAGGTCATATCGTGGAGTACTAAACCAGATATTTCCTGTTTTAACGGCATAATACCAGGAATATAATTGGCCATAAAAATAGAAATCCTCAAATTGGTAAATGTATGGATAGGCATAGAGGTCAAGCCAGCTTGCCGGTTCAGCACTTTCCCAGTGAAACGCAGTCGGATAACCCTGGGGATTATCTGCACCTGGTTGAGTACCGGTTGTAAACGAAAAACTGTAAGGAATCAATTCTTGACCCTGTAAATCTTTTAATTGACTGCTTAAACTAACTGTATATGTTGTATTCCTAATAAAAGATGGGTCGGGAGTAAAATCTATTTCTTTATCATTAAGCCATACCCAATCGCCAGAGACACCCGGTGAGATAGTTATCGCCTGCCATAGTGCTACATTTTGGTCCATCGGTTCAGAAAATACTACCCGGATATGCTGATTCAATGGCACATTGATTTGACCATTGGTGGGAATAGTGGATTTAACCTTAGGCCGGAAATTGGCAACGGTGACCTTCACCGACTCGGTGTCAGCATTGTTTTTAATATCTGCAGCAATCACCTTGACCCAATAATAGCCATCTTTAAATCTTGCCTCTTCTATTGAATCCGCATCAACCGAATCCGGCTAACCAAGTTTCTGTTTGGTGTTCCAGTAGCGGTCAACTACCTGATTATTCACAATCCGGTTCGTAATCCAGTAATAAAAAGGGCTTGCTGCTGTATAATTATGTCGGTCGTAAACAAGTAAAACCGGTGCACAATTGCCAGCCCTAATTAGTCGCCCACGATGTCATTGCAACCCCTTGCCAACTCTTCTTGGTCTCAGTAGAGAAAACAGGGGCGTGGCACTCTCATAATTTAGCCACTAGCAGTTGGCTATTAGCCAATAGCAAACATGAAATTGCTTTGTCGCTTCACTCCTCGCAATGACAAAAAGGAAAAACAGAGTGTTAAAATTTTTTATGCTCAAAAAATGGTATAAAACCGCTTTGGTACTGCACTTGACCGGAGTTCATCAAAAGGAGTATGAATAATCCGGGCTAATCTCTTTACAATTTCTTTTTTTTCGTTATAATAAAGCAATGAATTTCATTACAATATATTTTAGTATTATATTTGCAGGAACTTATACTTCTCCAATTTGTAATCTAACCGCCACTAAAATAGATAGCATTCAGCAATCAGAAGACCGATCTTCGTGTCTTACACAAAGTGTAGTATTCTGTGCTTCAAATATACCGCCTATGTTTACATTGATTGATACGAATTCATATTGGTCTTTGACGATTGCCTCGGTATATGGTTATTCATGGTTGCTCAGAAAATCACTAAGGAAATTTTCGGATAAAATTCCCCTGCCCCTTGGTTTGAAATTCGCAATATGGGGAGAAGGTTCAGGCATGCTCTTAGAAAGTTTTGCAATAATGGATAATTTTAGACTTCCGGACAGCGAAAAGATACTTTTACACCCGGATACAAAGACTGACCTTTATCTCGCCTCGGGTTTCTACGCACCGTTTGTATGTACATGGTCTTTCCTTGCTAACAAATACGATTACACACCACGGGATATATT
The DNA here is from genome assembly GCA_039802205.1 of candidate division WOR-3 bacterium. Classification (NCBI taxonomy): domain Bacteria; kingdom Pseudomonadati; phylum Caldifarciminota; species Caldifarciminota bacterium. The sequence continues at coordinate 15,933 of JBDRWD010000051.1, read as the reverse complement.
CATTATCTCCGGGCTTAGCGGTATTGTAATAGAGCAATCCGGTGCGATATTCAAATCTTTCAACCCTGTTGCCTGGGGATATGTCTTTTTGGTCTATGGCTCCTACCAGGCATTGCCAGGATTGCTCGTAGAAAACCAATTAAAACAAAAGCAGCGGATAAAATTATCCTGGCAGAAAAAATACTTGTATGGCTTTGGTGGTCAGGCGGTCTCTTTTGTTCTTGCAGGTGCTACGATCTACGCACTGGCAAAATTCGGCAATGTCCAGTTTGAAAAATGATTCTTTCAAAATATTCTTCAATTGAACCGAAACTCAGGGTGTTTTGATGATTAAAATCACGCAAACGAACGACTGCTGCCGTCAGCGTGTGACAACCAGTTTACCAGTAGTCCTTTGATTATCAACATTGAGTATAACAACATAGATGCCGCTTGTGAATTCACGAACACTGAGCACCATTCTGTGTTTACCACCTTCTTTGTATTTCTGATCAATGGTCTGAACCATCCTGCCATCCACGCTATATAACTGGATTGAAACATCGCCTGATTTTGGTGTGGTATATATAATCTCAGTCTGACCGCTCACCGGATTCGGGATAATCTCCAGACCAAATTTCTTCGGTATTTGAGTTATATTCTCTACAATACCGTGTGGATTCCAGGCATAGGCATAGAACAGAACCGGATTTTCGGTCATTATCCCAGGTGGGTAGTACTGCCATGGACCCGCCCTGAGTCCTCCTCACTTTTTAAGATTCGGTTGGGCATAATTTTTTGAAATGAAAAAGCCACGGATATTTGGATAAATCCAGCTTATTCAATAATTCTAAACCCAATCGGAAACTGCTTAACAATTTCTTATTACCCTTTTTAACCATAGAAACCAAATCAATAAACTCCTTTATCCGTTCACTAACCGCACCCAAAAGAATCACAAACATATACGCAACCACAGCCACTAAAATCAACTTTTCCATCTTAACAACACCCTTTAAACCAGCCGCCCTTAATGAAAAGTATCTCTCATTCTTGAAATCACGAAAACTCTCCTCAATCCGCATCCGATGCCCATAAATCGCTATCACCTCCTCACTATCAGCTAAATCAGTTACCAAATACCAGGGATCATTTGAATCATATCTCAAAACAAGATTTATCCGCTCCTGCACCACCTTATGATACAAAACCTCCTGCCACCACATTGTTTCATTCTTCCCTAAACGCATGCCCTTTATACAGCCAGAAAATCTACCATACTTAACCCAAACATCACCCTTCACACGAATCACAAAATTAACACCCAAACCCTTCAAAAACTTAATAAATTCTACCTTCCCAAAACCACGGTCCGCTACAATCACAATCTGCCTCCATAAATACTGCGGCACCAAACTAATAAATACCCCAAGACACTCACGCTCAACCCGATTCTGCCAATGCTCATCGTTCAGATAATCAACCACCCGCCAAAAAAGCGGAATCGCCCGTTTCTGGTAAGGCAAGGATAAATAAAGTACCGAGTAATTACCCACTTTCGTCCAATCAATAAGAATCTCTAAATACTTTCGGCTTTTGAGCCACTCCAGAAAATAAGGAATGATACCCGCGTAAGCATCTTCAAGTGTAAATTTGCTTTTGGCAAAGAAACGCCAGAGTCTATTTAAATTAGTCTTGAATTTAACCGGAACCGGTAATTGGCGCGCCAATTCACACAGGACTGGTTTACGGATGTCAACAAAAGTTGCCGTGAGCAATTGGAGGGTCTTGAGTGGGTTTTTGTGGAGCGGTGAGAGTAAGATATTCATAAAGTTTTTTAGCTGAAGGATATGATTATGGGTTTTATAGAAAATTTTAATGGATTTTTTCATTATAAGCCTCCGCCATGATTTTAAAATAAATTGAAAAAGAATCAAGAGAGAAATCCATCTTTATCACCCCCACCTTAATCCTCCCCCATCAAAGGGGGAGGAGAAAAAGTGAGGAGTACTCAGGGACCCGCCTCCTTGTCATTTAAATAGAAAAGATATAATGTATCGAACCCGGAACCCGCATCATTGACCTCAGAGTTGAGGGTTTGATAACGGTCATCATCACACTCACCAGGGGGTGCACCAGGGGTATGGGAATTTGTAATATTATGATGTTCTATCCAGGTCAGGCCATTATCTGTTGACCGTGCACCCCAGACATCAAGATTGGCTAAACCATTCTGGGCAATATCATTGGTATCAGCCTTACACCAGGTGCAATACAAATCGCCGGTCACACGATTAATTCCAATCTGGGGTTCACTCACTGTCGGATGATTTGCACCGGGACCTGGTGAAATCTCGTACCAACCTGAGGCGACGATACTTACCTGACCGGTTGCCTGATTCCAGTGTCTGATCTGTGAACGCCAGCCACTACCAGCAGAACCCTGACCAATCGTGTCTATTACTGTAAAGACCACATGGAGATGGTTGTTGTTATCATATACTGCGTCACACCAGATATAACCTATTACTGAATCCGTTGGAAAATTCCAATACCACACAGTGTCGTAAGTCCAGGTTTCGCCGTTATCGGTTGTCTCCCAGTAATGGTAATCAAGATTAACATTATCATTACTTATGAGTACAACCTTGCCACCGGGACTCGTTACCCAGACCTGTCGGCCGCCTAAATCAAAATGTAATGTATCAAGAGGTACTCCTCCAAGGTTATCTATCCAGTCTGCCTAGGTCTGTCCCTGGTCATCTGAATAGGTTACACAACCAACCCCGGCATTTAACTGAACGCCTGAGACCCATATACGATTATGGACAGTATCAACACATACCTTGAGAAGGCTAATTTGGTCATTAGCGGGGATTATATGTGGAATGAACGAGCCTGTACCTTCAATAGTATCAATATACAATATTGGGGTAACTACCCCTCCAATTGAACGTGTTAATGCACACACAGCCCTGCCATAGTCCAGGCAGTCAATATTAAGCGGCACACTCCCTGAACTGTCAATCTGTGTTGGACCGAGCCAGTAATTTGGCGGCCGAAAATAATTATAGCACGGCCTTCTGGTAGAGGGTCCTGAGGAAAGCATATGTGGGAAGCAAAAATGGAATGCACCTCTTGGAGTTGGCCAGAACATATGCTTATCGCCGGAACCATTATACAGCCAGTCTAGCCAAGTCGTTCCTACTACAGTACCTGGTGATGTGCGTGAGCCATTATAATGTGGACCTGCCTTACCCTGCAAAACATAATCAGGTGGCGTTACTACACTGTTATTCTGCCAGGCATATATTGTGCCTGCGATGGCAATTATTGTTAACACTAATCTCTTCATCTTTCCTCCTTTCTTTCCTTTGCATAATTCCTTATTTTAAATATTTAAAAAATTCTAATCTATCTTGATTACTTTCTGATAAATAATCTCCTTGCTTTTTTTCTCTTCATATTTTATAAAATATACTCCACTGGAAACCTTTTGACCAGAATCATCATCACCCGACCAGACAATCTGGTTAAATGGTTGAATGGTTAAATGGTTAAATTGTTTAACCACCCGTCCCGTAACATCATAAACCATTAATAAAATTTCGGATTTCGGATTGCGAATTGCGGATTTGTTTGAAATTTGGGAATTGGGATTTGTTTGGGATTTGGGATTTGGAATTTGGAATTTAATCACGCAGTGATTTGTAAATGGATTGGGATGGATTTCTAATTTCGGATTTCGGATTGTGGATTGCGAAATTGTGATTTCTTTGACGCCCTGTGTACGTCTGATACAAAAGACTGGGGAATATGTGGAATCATATCGCCCATTACCCTTAACCACCAACCAGAGATAGTTTGCCATATTAGCCTGGGTATCAGGAACTACCCAAGCACACATCGTATCTGTTGGTAATCCTTCATAAATCAAATGGCAACCAAACTGATAATGTGCCCAATATAATCTCAATGAATCAAGGGCAATTGTCTCATCAAGTCTCCATCGCGGATAGACCGTGTCATTTGCCCAGAATGTGTCATAGGGCTCGGGACAGAACCAGGCGACCTCAGGCGTCTTCTCATAGATTCTGGTCTGATTGCCGCCGGAGATTACAATCTCATTCAAACCATTATTATCCAAATCATTTGTCACCCGCACACAGGAGCCATTGTAATTGCCAGGTAATGTGTCCCAGAGATAAAAAGAATCATCGCCACAGGATTTGATGAGATAGACATAGGCATCAGCCTCAAGTGCAATCTCAGGTACAGAATCGCCATCTACATCGCCCACATCAGAATAACCACCACCATACCACCAGCTAACTAATCCCGAAAGGACAAAAGTTTTTACAATCTCGTAGGTATTATTACCTGTTGCCTCAAAGATAAAGGCACTAAACGGATTTGTATCAAAAACAAATCCCTTTACCACAAACTCTAACTTCCCATCACCATCGGCATCAGGAACGGTAAAGCAGTCTTTGATGTTGCGGGTGGGGAGTTGCTGTGAAATGATTTCGTGGTAAGAATTGTTTCCAATGCACTCAAAAATGCTGTATTGTCCTGCAGAATAACCCCAGACAAATTCATTTTGATTATCTGAATCAAAGTCACTGAAGGCGAGAGTGGACGATGAATTATTGGGTACAGAAGTTGTAATTTCTGCGATTTTATCATAAAGATTATCATCTACAGATTCATAGATATGGAGGTGGATGTAGTCACCCAGTACCTTAACAATCTCAGGTATTCCATCTTTATCAATATCATAAACACAGATTGGAACAACTAACCCCTGTCCCACCGTATCCCGCCAGACCTCCTGGGTGGGATAGGAAAAGGAATCAGGGGATTCAAAGATGGAAATACCCTCCCACCAACGTTTCGCCTCGCCACGCTGCGTAACAATATCATAAAGACCATCACCATCAAAATCGCCAATATCCCATAAATTAAGTGGGTGATTGGGATGCGGAAGCGAATCAACTTGCCAAGTGTTGGGTGGTATATATTTGTAGAAATAAAGTGTATATCCGCCACCAACATATGTAGCAAAGATGAGTTCATAATGCCCATCTCGGTCAACATCCCTGCTGCAAATTTTTCCTCCCGCTCCAAAATCCAATCCTTTTGGAATATACCATTTCTGCACGAAACCAGAAATTAAAAAGCCGAAAAATAAGAGCCATCCTCCCATCTCTCCTCCCTCAGAGGGGGCTCTTTATTGAGCCCCCTCAGTTTGTCCTGCTACTCCAGTTTTATGAGTTTGTGTGTGAATGTCTGTTTGGTATCAGGATTATCAACTTTCAGGAAGTATACGCCGGGCGTAACCTTTCTACCATATTCATCTCTGCCATCCCAGATGATTTTTTCAGATGGATTGTTGAATTGCTTTATTAACCCTCCAGAAACATCGTAGATTTTTATTGCAAGGCTGAAGCCTTGCCCTGCATCTGATATCGTGTATCTGATATTCAATTTGTCTCTGAATGGATTGGGAAAGATTGCAAGACCGATATTGTTCAGTGTATGGGATTCCTGCGCCATTGGACCAGAAGCAAGTTCTGTTGCTTCTTCTTCATATTCATACTGATAAATGTAGATTGAACCGGCAGTTGCAAAGTCGCCAGAAATCCGCTCAAAGACCACATCAATCTTGCCATCCTTATAGAATGCCGGCGGAATCCAGAATTGAAGGCTCTCGGGCTCGTAGGCATTGTATTTGATTAAATGTTTTAATTTACCGTCTATCTTTACCCATTCTCGCCACTGACCCGAAGTTTCATGATAGGCAACCGCTTTGATTTTATACCGATAGCCGGGCTCAAGCGGGAATCTGTAAGTGATTGTCTGATAGCCAATATCCACTGGAATCTGCCAAGTAGAGATAAAACTGTCGCGTTGGACAAGATAGGGCGAGGGTATCTCATTGCCATTGACTGAAGTGAGATATGCCGGAAGTTCGGTTGGAATATATTGCAGTTTCTTGAATCTGATTTCGTAAGGTATGCCACTACCTTCAAGCCAGGCAGTGTAAAGATAGGTCCTTGAACTTGTAAACCTTGCAACGGAATGCGGATAATATGACCTTTCCTCAAGGGTTTGGCTTATGTTATAACGCTCGTCATCAGGATGGACTTTATAATAGACTTCATACCAGGTATCAAGGGGCGGTGATGGCATTTCAGCATAGACCGTGAATGTCCCCGAGGCATTCACCGGCATCCTTGAAGGTAGGTCAGGTGTTCGGCTGAGGTTGTCCCAATAGAAATTCGGCGGCTGAATATCACTGCGTGTCCATCCTTTATATACATCCTCCATTAGCCATGGTGTCACTTTATGCTCCCAGACCACATAGACCATATCACCATAGCATTCAACAAAGGGATGGGCGGAGCGGAGACCATCCTGTTCAAACCGTGGTCCCCAGTTTTGCCAATTCTGTCCAATTTCTCTTGTCGCATAGCAGATTGTATCAGCCCTCTGCCAGACTGCATGGAGGGAATTATCTATGCTACTTCGGGCAATTGATGGATTATAGCGAATCGGTCCAGCCGTAGCACCAGCACCGCCCTCAATTTCTGAGAACGAACCCGACAACGGCTGGTCAATCCGGAATGCATATTCACCAACCCAATTTATCGGTCCGTTTGCCGGACTATGCATCGTGCAAAGAATATGAACACTATCACCGGTAGTATGAGGTGTAATGGCGATTGAAGGCGGTGAATTCAAACGAGCCTGCCAGTATGCCCAGGGGTCATAGAGATGATAGATAACGCTCCATTGAGTTAGGTTAATCTTCCGCTTATACCATAAACCACCAATATCGTCAGTCCAGGTGACCGAAGGTAGATTACTTGAACTCAATGTAATCGCCGGAAATTTCCCTTCACCGATGGCAAGGGGCGCTGTCCAATTTATACCACCATCTGAAGAATATTGATAGATTACCGAATCCAGCCGGGTATAGACCAGATGCAATCTTTCAGTATTGGGTTCACGAACTAAATGTCGGTTACCATTGTAAGCAAGCGATAATGGGTCATCGGTATCATTGAGCATTGGACCGAGTTTGACAAGATAGAGATCGTAGTATGGAGGACCGTAGGGGTTAAGGAATGTGGCGCCAGCAATAATATATTCGTTGTTGGCTATTATATCCAAAGAGTAACCATGGTCATCATAATTGTTTCCATAATCAATTGTCTTTTGCCACTCAATATTCCCCCTGCTATTTACTTTAACAATATAAACATCCCAGTTGGTGGTCAACATCGCCTCTCCCACTGCAATATATCCGCCATCACCTGTCTGTTTTACGATGTATCCCCGAGCAGCTGAGGTGGTGGTAGGTCGTAATTTTTTCTCCCACACCAAATTGCCTTGAACATCGGTTTTAATTAGCCACAAGAAAATCGCCCCAGCATACCTAACAGTACCGCAAAGAATATATCCCTGGTCATTTGTTTTCGTTACATACTTGCCATCATCCCAATCATTATAACCAAATCTTTTTTCCCACAATAAGTTACCATATTCATCAGTTTTTAAGAGCCAGACATCGCGGCTTGTTGTATTGGGATTGTATACCGAACCAGCAATAACAAATTTATATTCGTAGTTTTCATAAACCTGCTGAATACAAAAACCGCAATCTATCTGGTTTGTTAAACCGTACGTTTTCGTCCATGTTACATTTCCAAGATTGTCTGCTTTTACAAGTAGAACTTGCCCCGGGTCTGGGCCCACTTGCCCACCGACAATAGCAAAACCACCATCCGCAGTCTCTATAACAGATTGTCCCCATTCCTGAAAGCCTAAATTTATTTCTTTAACCCACTGAGGATTACCATTTTGTGCAATCTTAATAAGATAAATATCGCCCGCTCCATCTTCATCATAACTACCCGTAACTACATATCCTAAGTCACTCGTTTGTATGACAGACCACGCTTCATCATAATTTGCACTCCCAAAGGTCCTTTGCCATTCTACATTGCCGAATGCATCTGTTTTGATAAGATAGATATCAGTGTTACCAGCACCGAATGAATAAGTTGAGCCTGCAATTATGAAGCCACCATCCTGAGTTGCTTGAATAGAATATCCTTTATCCCCCATGTTGCCTCCGTATGTCTTTTGCCACACAACATTTGGTTACTGGGCAAATGCTATTGCCCCTATGATTATTGAAACAAAAAATATGAATCTTAAAGTTCTCATTTTAATCCTCCTTTTTGAAGCAAATGTTTCTATCGACCCGAGGCATTGCGCCTCCCTCAGTTCGGTTTTTATGTGCGATAAATCGCACCACTACAAAACCTACCCGAGGCCAGATTAGCCCGCATTTGCCTCTCCAGAAGGATTAAATAAAAATCTTGAGTGAGGTGAGGTGATTTTTCCCAATCCGATGATACTCGGTCATAACAAATCCTTTGTTTATTAAATTCTAATTATATTATACTGCAAAAATGTTTTTCGTCAAGGGTGAAAATCATGGCGTAAGACTATCTTTTAATTTTAATCATAAATATTATAAACAAATTTTTAATCCGACAAAAGGCAATTTTGTTAAGACCAAAATTGCGGAAACTAAATACTATTTGAACATTACTCTGAGATGGATAGTAAGAATGTATAATCTAACCCATCGTCTGATTTAATAATTTTTGCGCCTGTTCCAAGAATTAATGCTGCTTTATCCGGAGTAGAATAAGAAAAACCTAATGTATTTATTATCGGCAATCCAAGGGGCAATTCTATATGCCATATACGATACTCATGATACTCACTATCCGTGGGTCCCATATTTGAAAAGCCTAACAGTAAATGGTACTTTAAGATTATGGCCTCAACAAAGAGTAGTTAAAAGTGTTAAAATAGACACCATTTATACCACCACACTCGTATGATAGACCGATTCTCAATATAGTTTTGTGGAATTCTCTTTTGAATGTAAATCTACTTTTTATGATGTCACCCCCTACATTGCCGTCCAATATTTTTCTTTTTTGACAAATCCGGTAAAGAAAAAATCCCTCGTAGGAGGAGCAGTGAAATGCAAAAAATATATTGAAATCAGCGCTGTTGACTGAATAGCACCGATTTGGTTCATTCCACCAAAAATTGAACCATAGATATTCAATTACCAATCTATAAGCGGATGAAGTATTATTACTTAAAGCATAACGCCTATATCTTTAGGTATTTAGGAATTCAGAAATTTTTGTTTTTTTAAAACAAATAATCTATTTGTAGGTTTATGCGAATGCTATTTTCATAATTTATAAAATCATCCACCCTTGCCCCGGGTAAATCCGGATAGTATAAATCCGGATTGTTGTATAATCCGTTGTGTTCAATGAAAGTATCTTTTTTACGGAATTTGAATTTGGTCAATAGATTACCGATTTTTTGAGATGCAGCAATATAATATTTTATCCCCCTATCTGAGAGAAAATCTATACCCGTATCTTCAAATATCCATTGGCTCATTCCATCGGTCTTCCACAAAACCAGTCCACCTTCAACTGTAAAACCCGTAAGAAAATTATGTTCAAATGAAAGATTCAAAAATCCGCCGCTCAATTCCATATCTTCATTTTCTGAGGCTGTCATATAGACATTACCATTCCGGTATTCTATACCGAGATTATCAAAATTAGAAAGATAAAACAATACACGGATTGAGGTTTCAAGGGTATAAGAAAGCGTTGGTTGGATTATCCTCGGCAGATATTTTCTGATATATTTTTCTGAATACCTTATCCTAACCGGAAAAATCGGCTGGAATTCAAATTCAAAATATCCTCTTAGATTGTTTAAATTATGGCACACATTCTCAAACAAATCCAGATACGCACGGGTCAATGTAATATTCCTGGTCAGTTGATAACGAGTCTCAAAGAATATGCCTTTTTCTGGTTTTGGTGTTGGGTCGTCATACATAGAAATAAATTCGGGATTCACAAGTGCATAAGGTCTTTCAAATGGTGTATCTTCAAACCTCCGGTATTCGGAAAAACCACGATTAAAAGGATTGTCATAATCAGGACTGAAATACCTGTATAAAACATTGAGATAAAAATAATCATACTGGAGCCTTGATTTGAAAATATATGCAACTGCCTTATTCTCCATTGAATCTCTCTGTATTACATATTCTCCGGCAAGATATGTATTTTTAAAGGGCACCGAAAACTCGCTTCCATAATAGTATCTTCTTGAACTCTTTGACAGTTGCGTTATCTCCGGATAGAACCAGGGGTCATATTTATCAAGGGGTATATCAATCCATTTCGGGTCAGGGTTTATTTTATCCTCAGGATAATCGAGAACCATTCCTTCCAGTGCGATATATGTACCAGGATTGATCTTTTCCAAAGGCGAGATTCTCAGATTCACACCAGCAACCTGCTCATTCAATTGATTCTTGAGATAATCAAAATCATAGTAATTGAAGATACTCCGCCAGACCGTGCCATCAGGGTTTAATATTGCATCACGCTGGGCAGTGGAGTAAAAAAACGAAGGTTTGATATTCCCTGCATTCTTCGGTAATGGTAGAAAAAAACTCCCGGCAGTGCCAGTAAATACATAATTCTTCGCTTCTGTCAAATCACCATAAATACCTGTTGTCCTTGAAAAGACCCGCGCCCGATATTCATCTGTATTATCAACCATTATCCCTTCTCCCCACACAACCCGATAATTCCCCAGATAAAATCTATAAATCGGTCCGACATCACCGAGTCCAATATATCCTTTAGTGAAATCTTTATTCGGTTGATGAATAATTCCCAGTCTCAATTTCTTTTCATAATTTCCCTTCAATCTCAATGAATATTCTGGCTCGGCCTTAAGTTGTTTTAATAAGATAACCGAAGTATCGATCTGTTTTCTCAATCCTTCACACGCATCATCCTGCCATCCATAATAATTTTTCAGATTCAATATTGTATTATCAAGTTCTAATTTTGCCTGTTCAAGATAAGAAATTCTGGTGGCGATATTCTCATCACCTTCACCAGTATCAAGGCGATTATTATTTTCAAGTCTTAACCTTGCTGAACCATGAAATTTCTTATCAATTATGTCTGTATATTGGACATACCTTCTCAATGATACATAACTATAATAACTCAATCCATTGACTTGCCTCAAATCTCGGGATGATTTGATTTCCTTTTGTGAAATTGTTTTTAAAACTGCCTGGGCATCTATCGGTGTCATACGGTCAATAAGAATTAAATCATCATAACGGGCTTTATTGATATTGAATGGCGAAAATAACAGATCTTCCCATTCATCAATCGCACTCTTTGAAGGCGGTTCCTCACTCGCGAGTTTCTTCTGTTCAGCAATGATTGAACCCCATTCAACCCTTGGGGGAAAAGGAACTGCAATCTTCACAAGCGGCTTTATCTTCTCAAAATTCTCAGGATCCATCCCGGGAACATTGAGCAATTCATATACCGATCTAAAAGGACCATAAATCTGACGATGATTATAAATAATCTGGGAGAGAGCAGAATCCAAGGGCAATCTGTATATGTCTTCAAGTTTTGCCCTATTAAGGTCAATCTGGTTGTTTGTAAAAATAAGAAAAACGAAAAGCATTATTAAAATTCAAAATTTATTGAAACAATGTGATTCAAAGGAAGGTCAACAAAATACTCACACGCATAATCAATCTTTATGTTTTTATAATCTATACCCAATCCTGCTGATAAGGAATTCGGATTGGTCTTAAAACCAGTCCTTAAATTCAAAAAATCCATAATTGAAAATTGGCCTGCAGTATGCAATCTTATATTCTGGTCAGATATTGATAAATCAATCTCCGATGTCATATCCTCAAATGGTTTGTATCCAATGCCTGCCTGGAAAGATGCTGGCAACGTGCCCACATCTGAATCTCCAAATTGGGGTTGATTTAGATTATGTCCGTAAACGCCGAGGAACCATTTTTTTGACAGATTACCAAGCATACCAAGGTTCAAACCATAAGCTATGCCAGTTCCAGTCCTTTTGTTCTGTATCATATATAGATCAAAAGTGGTGCCTACATAAAAATCTTTGCTCAAACCCAAACCATATCCTGCTGTGATGGCCTGTTCTTTCTGTTCTTCAAAACCAAACTGGCTAATGCCTATGCCCAGACCACCATAAAATAATGGTCTTGCAAAACCAAAGAATATATTTTGTAATCCTTCAATATGAGAAAATGTATACTCATAACCTGCATTTATGTTATTTTTGTTTAATAAAGCAAGTGCGGCAGGGTTTATTCTCAATGCATCAACACCCTGAACTGTAGCAACACACGCAAAAGATAAAGATTGGTTATATGCCGATACCTGATAGCGTTCAAATGCCTGGAAAAGACATATAGTCAATATAATCTCCAATCATCCTCCTTAAAACTCGGTTCCAATCACAACCAGGGTCCTTTTGAATATTGTTTTGCCTTCCAAGGACTTTGCCTTAAGATTCAACAGATAAATCCCAACCTTTAGCTGTCTTCTTAAATCATCCTTGCCATCCCAGTAAATCTCTTGCGGACCACCTGCACCATCGTATAATTCCCTGACCATCCTGCCTGACATATCATATACCTTGAGATTCAGTGTATAATCAAGTGGTGAATTTATCCTCAAATGCAATTGTTCACCTTTTGCCGGCAAAAAAGTCTTTGGTCCAATGATCTCAATCAATGGCTCGCTGCTTGCTGAGTCATAATCAGGTGATTTTATATCATCAGGAAATCTTAGTAATAGTTGGTAACCGGATGTGTAGGGCAATTCAGGGTCATATTGTCCCACAATGCCAGTAAAAATCTTTGTCTCACCTTTGATTATCGTAGCAGGACTGATACCACTACCTGTTGTAAATCTAACTGCAATACCACAATCGCCATTCATAACTTCAAAGTTATAACCATCACCGGTCTGATACGGGGTTGATTTAATAACCCCTCTTATTCTTATCAAACTACCTTCCATTGATTCGGTCAAAAAACGATTTGGCTCAAGGAATTTTGGTAATGGAATTGTATCCATACCAAGAAACCAGGCGTAACCATTAGCAATTTCAGTGAGTCCATTATATTCGGTAACCTTTCCTAAGACCCTAAACCTTGCTCCTAAAGAATCAATATATCTACCAAACAGGGAATCACCCTGGGGATTATAAACATTTATTCCCCCGGTATTATCCTGTATATAGAAACTTGGATTGCCCGAAGAAAATACATAATTCGGTCCGGTGATAACACCTTCAACTACGACCATACTATCAACATATTTTGATGATACACCATCACTTCCCGGGGTCTGACAGAGCATAATCGTCTTCAGTGCAGGCATAATGAATAAATGTGAAAAATCCGATGTATCCCTGGGCAATATTTCATAACCATCATTGGGAATTGAACTTGTCGTATACTGGCTTTTTATGCCAACAAGGGTAAATGTATCAATTGGTGCTAAATGCCCCGGAAGATTTGTTCCTGCATTGATATAAACCTTAAAAGGAATATTTGCCATATCATAGGCAGTATAAGATGTTGCCGAAAGAAGGAAACCACCAAAATAAGAAACACGAATTTTAACCAGAGCGCCTTCATATACCTCAGTATTGGCAATATTACCATTTATCTCAAAAGGAGCTGGAATTACACATCCCTGTTTTAATACCTGGTATGTAAAATTTGTTAGCTCATTCTTACCCCGATATTGAGCGACCCTGCCCGTTGCGATGATACTATCTCCGTAATTTAATGGAATCGGAAAATTAGTTGTGTATAAACAAACCCCACCGGTGTTATCCTGGATATATGCCTCCCGACTTGAGAATAATCCATTGGGCACGGTCACGATACCGCAGATTGTAACTGTAGAATCAAGGAGGTCGGGAATAAAATTTGAATCCAGGTCTTTGAATGCGACCGAAATAGGCCAGACATATTCAATCCCATTATTTCTGCCCGGAGTTGGGAATGCATTATTTATCCAGGTATTACTACCATTAGGCAATCGGGCAATAGAAAAATCAGGAATGACATTATTGCCGACATATCCCTTTTTATCAATCAATCTATTGAGGTTATCATAAAAATATACTGTATCACCAGTATTATCTAAATCAGTCCAGTTTCCAGTCCAGTTTGTAATCTGTAATGTATCACCATCTCCAGTTATTAAAAGCGCCTCACCGCTTGCGTATAAAAGAAGATAGCCACAGGCAGGGATAGTAAAACTCGGAATGTTTAAAGTATGTAAACCGATAAGGTCTTTTATCTTATATCCAGAAAGGTCTATGCTATATATCGCCTTGTTGAAAATTTCAATAAATTCTTCATCCAGGTCGTTAAAATTGCCATTATTATTATGATCGAATGTAACAGGGTCGGGCAAAAATTCGTTTATTACCAGTAATGTCTCCAATGGGGTCTGAGTTGTACAAGAAGGAACATTTGAGATCAATGACCAGTTTGAATCTTCATCAGCGGTCTTCAAGGCAAAATAGTAATGCGTGCCCGGTGTTAATCCTAAGACAATAAAAGAATCAATCTGTCCTGCATTTGATGGTGGTGGCTCACCGACACATTCATTTGCTGAATAGAAATTACTTTCAGTTATGAGAAAGTTTGCGAATCTTATATCATAGTAGCTTGCCCGACCTGAATTTCCATCATCACCAGGTGCGGTCCAGCGCAATTTTACATAATCTGTTCCAGTGTCGGTAATTACGAGATTATTTACGGGTGCAGGCGGGATTGTATCTGGTGCAAGGGTGGTCAAGAAATAAAAATAATAATCTCCACCAGGGCTTCCATTGTTATCACCATCAAGTCTGTTACCAGAGAGGTCCTTTATAGTATCGTACACGCAGACATTGACCGTCTCGCCAAAATAGAAATTGCTATCGGGATTAAACTGAATAACAAAATTTATACTGTCATACGATAGTGCACCCGAGTGAATCCCTGATGAACTGCCTGATACACTGAATGCCGAAGGAATTATCGTCGATATGTCTAATGGCTCATTGAAATAAAATAAAATATTTGAGCCAATTCCAATGTTAGTATCACCGTTTGCTGGATAGGTATTTAAAATCACCGGTGGAATCGTATCAATATAGTATGAAATAACTTTAATTGAATCAAGCCAGAAATTACAATTTGATGTACCTAAAGAGCCATTTGGCTTATCCTCAAATCTAAAACGCAATCTTGCATTTGCAAAAGTATCGTAACTGGCAAGGCTGAGCCGGGCAATCTGCCAAACATTGGTATCAGCAGATACATCTATCTTCAATAAGCACCACCAATTTATATCGTTATTTGTTATTTCTATATAAATGGTATCATCCGCACCCATATTATTATTTGGGAGCGAAAATCTATACCAGAAATAAAGACTCTCAGGACCATTATAGGCAGTGAAGTCCATAACTGGAGTCAATAATATTGACCAGCCAGTCCTCAAAGTATCTGAGGCATCATAAACACGTTGTCTAACATGATAGGAATCAGGAATAGCAGTGCCATATGTAAAGCGGTACCAGGTGGTCATATTGGGTCCGGATTTTAAAGTATCCCAGGCTGGAGGGGGAAATTGGATGTTGGTAAAACTTTCAATCAAAACCGGGCTCTGACCGAATAAAAAAAGAAATAAAGTAACCACCATTTATTATATTTTTAATCCCATAAAAGTCAAGCTTTTTGTTATAAAGATCCCGGTGAATATTGCGTTTCAAAGTTGATCTATCCGCTGCTGCCGACTCACCAAATTAAATTTCTTTTGCGATCAGTCTGAGCAATGGTAATAACTCAGGTCCCGAAGGCACGTCTTTCATCAAAATAAAATCTTACCCAAAATAAATTTAGATTCTCAGGCGAATAAGAGTATAGTTTTAGAATTGAATTAATCATGC
>JBDRWD010000050.1 GCA_039802205.1 candidate division WOR-3 bacterium | reverse complement strand
TTTGATATAGTTTTGTTGGTTTAACCATATTTGCTCCTTTAAGTAATAATAAAATAATCTTAAAGGAGCAAGGGGACATTTTTGCTTTGAAGTTAACGAGACCAAAAATTGTTTAAAAATCAAGGTACCTCCTTTCTGATTCAATTCTGAGCGTGGTTTGAGCCACGCCTGGGGACATTTTACCTTTGAAGTTAAAGGTGACATTTTCGCTTTGAAACGACACCCGCCCCATTTTTTCTTGACAAATAGAGGAAAATGGATACAATTTCAGTATACTATGGTGGACTGGAAACAGATGCGTATCGCAATTTTTATCACACCCTTGCTCTACTTTTTTGCAGTTGCAAATGCCGATAATTATGATTGGTCGCTTAAGACGTTTTTTGAGTCAAAGTGCACTTCTGTTATCCCCTCGGACTATGAAGGTGACGGGGTAGATGAGATACTTGAGTGCCATAAATACTTTGTATTGGTGCGCGACCAGCACGGCTTTATCTCAAAACAATTCACCGCGCACCCCAACCATTGGATTATTCCACTTGGTTTTTTCCGCCTCAGTGATACCACCCATTCCAGTCTATTTGTATCAGACAAAAGTTGTGATACGGTATTCATAATGAGTACCTATGACGATAAAAAATGTGTTGCCTTTGTAGGAAAGGATATAAATAGGGCTGGTTTTGAAGGTTATGATGGCGAAATCATTAGTGCAACCAGTGCGGATTTAAATAATGATGGATTTAATGAGATTGTTTGTATTGTCGGAGCAGGATTTGACCTTTATCCCAGGGGAATCTTTGTATATGATTATAAAAATAATAAAGAACTTTGGCACTACTGGATTGGTGGTGTCCCTTTATGGAATAATAATCTCTTCTGTGTAGATATAAATGGTGATGGGAAAAAAGAGATTTTCTTTGGAACAGCAAGGACCTCTAATGGTGCAGTGGCAAATGGCGTTGATGACTTCCATCCCTGGGTGATTGCTTTAAATTGCGAAGGGAAGTTATTATGGAAAAAACAATTGGCTCAAGATATCAGGGATGCAATAATCTATGTTGGTGACATTTACAAGAATAATAAATGGAAGGTGATTGTCTGTGAAAGCGATTGCTCCCCGGAATCTGATTATACTAATCAAATTATGATTTTGAATGCTGAAAATGGTGAGTTAGAGCGTTATTTGCAGACCGGCAAGGCATTTTTAGGGAGCACGGTCTGTGACCTCAATCGGGATGGAAGGATAGACATTATTACTGGAAATTCTGATGGTGTTTTAAGGGTGATGAATGATAGTTTACGGGTAATAAGGGAGCGTGCCCTTGATCTTCCAATTACTGTTTGGCATGCCGCCGACTTTGATGCCAATGGCACCAGGGAAATTTTTCTTTCAACCAGTGACAGAAGATTATTATTACTTGATGAAAATCTAAATACATTATTTGACTTAAAAAATTTTGCCAGCCAAATTGTCCATTGTTTTCTATTAAAGAATAAGAAATCATTTAATATATTAGCTGCTGGTCCCTATTTTAATGTTGAACGCCCCTATTCAATTTACCAGGTAGAGAAAAAAATTAAATTAAAAAGCATTCCGATCTTATTTTTTATCCACACAGGAATTATTGGTTTACTTTCTATCTCCCTGATTGTATCACTCTATTCGGGAATCCGCTATAAAAGAAGGATTCATAATATTATCAATGAATCACCATTTGGGATAATCATATTGAATAATAGAAACAAAATTACCTTTCTAAACCATAATACCAAAAAACTCATCAGTGAGGATGAAAGTAAGATTTATGAATTTCTGCAATCAAAAGAAGTAAATGAAGCAATAGTATCTCAAGATAAATCAATGACCGTGGACTCGGAATATAATAAAAGGAATCTCCGAATCCGCATTGTATCAGTAGCAAAAGAAAAGATAATAATCATCACCGATAGAACGGATGAAGTGTATACAAAAGAATTATTCTCCTGGGCGGGTCTTGCCCAGCGCCTTGCCCATGAGATTAAAAATCCTTTATCTACTATCAATCTTACGCTTCAGCGGATGTATCAAATCTGCCGGGAAAAATTCGGGAAAAAGGCAGGGATTATTGATAATTATGCAAAATCGGTCTTAGAAGAAGTAGAAAGATTGAGAAAAGTCACGGACCGTTTTATGCGGGTGCTGTCAATTGAAAAACCGATATTTACTCATGTTGATATTAACAGTTTGATAAACGAAACTGTGGCTAAATATGAAAAGACATTGCCCGAAGAAATTAGGATAAAAAAATCTCTAACCCCCAATCTACCACTTATAAAATGCGATGAAAACCAGATTAGCACTGCGTTGTCGAATTTAATTGAGAATGCAATTGAGTCAATGGAGGGAAAAGGTGTTTTAAACTTGCGAACGGGCATTATTGAAAAGGTTGAAGATGAACCGATAAAGATAAAGAGGTATGTAGAGATTCGTATTGAGGATACGGGAAAAGGTATGTCTGACGAACAAATCAAAAATCTTTTCAAACCATTTTATACTACCAAAAAGAATGGAACAGGACTCGGCTTGGTCATAACCCAGAAAATCATTGAAGTCCACCGGGGTAAGATTGAAATATCAAGTAAGATTGGCGTCGGAACTATAATAACCGTTCTTTTGCCTGTTGATTAAAATAGGAGAAGCATTTGATAAACTCGGAAAAACAGAAATATAAAATCCTGATAATAGATGATGAAACAAAGATTTGTGAGATTCTCAAAGATATTCTTGAAAACGAAGGTTATATAGCTGATTTTGCCACCAATGGCACAGATGGTTTGAGAAAAATTCAAAAAGATCAGATTGATTTAGTATTGTTGGATGTAAAATTGCCTGATATAGATGGCTTGAATCTTTTAAAAAAGATTAAAGATTTTGACCCCGATATTTCGGTTATAATGATTTCGGCATTTGGAACGATATCAACCGCGGTTGAAGCAGTAAAGAATGGTGCCGAGGATTTTATTGAAAAACCTCTGGAGGTAAATCGTATCCTCACGACGATTAAAAATGTCCGGGAAAAGATTGAATTAAAAAGGCAGAGCGTAGGATTAAAGTCAGAAATCTTGAAGGAATACCGAATAATCGGTGAATCAGAGGGGATAAAAAGAGTATTGAACTTGATTGAGAAAGCTGCACCAACCAATACCACGGTCTTAATTTTGGGAGAAACCGGCACCGGTAAAGACCTCGTTGCTCATAATATCCATCTAAAGAGCCCGAGGGCAGGTAAATCGTTCATAAAAGTGAATTGTGCTGCCCTGCCCAAAGAATTGATTGAGAGTGAATTATTCGGTTATGAAAAAGGCGCATTTACTGGCGCCTTTCGGCGCAAATACGGGCAATTTGAGCTTGCCAATAATGGCACAATATTCCTCAATGAAATCGGTGATATGAGCCTGTCAACTCAGGCAAAGGTCTTAAGTGCGATTGAAGATAAAGAGATTGTGAGGCTGGGGGGAACCGAACGGATCAAGATTGATGTCCGCATTATTGCCGCTACTAATCAGAATTTAATAAAACTCGTAAAAGAAAAGCAGTTTCGCGAAGATTTGTATCATCGTTTAAATGTTTTAACAATTTATATACCTCCATTGCGCGAGAGATTGGAAGATATCCCATTGCTCGCCGAGCATTTTCTTAAAAATGCCTGCATTGAGAATAATCGTCCAATCAAAGCAATAACCAAGAATGCATATCAATATCTAAAATTATATCACTGGCCTGGTAATGTGCGGGAGTTAAAATATTTGATGGAAAAATTGGCTATTTTAGTCGCCAAGACCGAATTGAATACGGATGACATTGCACCGATTCTTGAAGAAGTAAAAAAAGATACAAAAGTCCAATATAACATTGATGTAGCAAAGGAGGAATTGGAGAGAAACTATATTTTGCAAGCATTACGACAAGCAGGTGGACATATGGGAAAAGCAGCAGAAATTTTAGGCATTGACCGTTCTACATTATTTAGAAAGATAAAGAAACTCGGGATCAAGATTTAGATTTATTCTCTGTGGTTTTGGGGATTTTTAAGACAAGGGTGAGGGAGGTTATATTATCTTTAGCAATTCTTCTGGTGTTCTTATCAACTTTTTTGCTCCAGCATCCATAAGCTCTTCGGCAGTTCTAAATCCCCACAGAGCACCTACCGGATACATTCCGGCCGCAATTGCAGTCTTCATATCAATACCTGAATCACCAAGATAAATGACCTGGGCGGGTCTAAGTGCCATAATTCGGGCAATGTGGAGAGCACCATCAGGTGCAGGTTTCTTTGGGAAATTAGGACTCTCGCCGATTACTGCTGTAAATGTAATATCAGGAAAGAATCTTTTAATAAAAAGTTTAGTAAATTCATCCGGTTTATTAGAATGGACCGCCATTTTTATGTTTTTTGTTTGTAAATTTTTGAGCAAGTTGGATATACCTGGGTAAGGTTTTGTATTCTTGTACCAGTTTTTCTGATATTCAGATTTCATTAATTTCACACATTCTGCAATTAATTCTGATGTATGATTTTTCTTGGGAATGACTTTTTCACATAATGCCTTCATCCCTTCCCCTACAAAATAATAATAATCTTCAGTTTTATAAATTGGAAAACTCAATTTTTTTAAAACTTCATTCATTGAATCGGCAATATCCCTTATTGTATCAAGAAGGGTACCATCTAAATCAAATATGACTGCTCTGAATACCATAAAATCAAGAAGTCATTTACTACATGTAGATAAGAAGAAACGGCAAGTCTGAAACTCAATCCAGTAAAAAACTATGCATTATGTAATATCAAAATCCCCCTAAATTCCCTTTGCAAAAGGGGAATAAAGGGGGATTTATTCACATTATCAGACTTAATCTATCCCTAAAGACCAGTGAATAAGCACTCTCAGCCTGATTTATTTTCTTACTTCGATCGGGGTATAGGAATAAATACAGTTTATGTTCTCACCTCTTATCAAATCATAACCCTCAACAATGAATTTAATCGTTCCTCTTCCATAGTAGTCGTTATTAGCGCCATCTGCATCATCAAGGTCATCAGCAATCCCTTCGTCAACTATAATGGAAACTGTATAACTATGTTCTTTCCCACCCGCAATCTCAATCGGCGGTACATAAGACTCGGAACGGCTTGCCACCTGTGAACCATCTATGTCAAAGAATTGCCAGCGGAGCGATGTTATTGCAACATCTTTTTTTGCCTTTTCTTTCAAAGTAATGGTTAAATCCTGAGATGCCGAACCACTACCCCAAGGATTCCAACCGGGATTGCCTGGTCCGGTGTCGGTGTCAGGGACATGAAAAGTTACAAGGCTGGTATCGGTATTGATTTCTACTACCCCTACATCTTCATACCACGCTACCGGTTCTTTTACACAACCTATCAACATCCATCCTAAAAGAACAACGAAACACATTATATATTTATGCATGAAACCTCCTAGTCATTAAAAGTTTAATTAAAATTGCACAAAAGTCAAGAATTTTTATACCTGAGTCCTCTCCGCTTTTTGTCAAATTATTTTTATGCGCGCTGGATTATTAGCGGTAGCCGCACCTTCAGGGTGCGAAATACCCTAAGATTTAAAACATTTATCCGCAGGCTAAAGCCTGCGCCTACCATTTTACCGGTTACCACCCGAGGACTTCAGGTTGGCATTTTTTATTTATACAAGGCGAAAGTCTTGCCCTACAAAAATATCGAACGCTAAATTATTGATTACCCTTACAAATCTTGCTCATGAGTTTTATCGTCTCTTTATAAAAGAGAAACTCAGTTTTTATACCCAATCTGCCGCTGCTTCTTATAGAAAGCTTTCCTTAGTTCCAATAACCCTTTAGAAATTCCATAAAGACTCGTACATTAATTCCCCATTAGCCAAAGAAATTTTTTTCTATTGCCAATTATCAATTTTTGAATAGAATAAAATTATAGGAGATCTATGGACTTGGCAGTGATTACTAAAGCGATAATCCATTTTGAGGAAGAAAAAATCAAAGAATTGGTCAATGAATTTTTAGCCTACGGAGTAAGCCCCTTTGAAATCCTGGAACAGGGATTAATACCGGGGATGAAAGAAGTCGGTAGATTATTTGAAGTGAAGGAATACTACGTTCCTGAAGTCCTTTTGGCTTCCGAGACTTTTTATGCTGGTTTCAATATAATAAAACCTTTGCTTGCTGAAACAAAAATGAAAAAAAGGGGTAAAATTGTCATTGGCGTCGTTCAGGGTGACATTCATGATATTGGTAAAAATATTGTGAAGGTGATGCTGGAGGCGAATGGGTATGAAGTTATTGACTTAGGAAAGGATGTAGCTAACGAAAGATTTATTGAGGTCGTGTCTCTGGAATCTCCCCAGGTCCTTGCCTTATCTTCTCTGATGACTACCACCATGGTCCAGATGGAGACGGTCATCAAATTATTGATCAAAAAAAAGTTGCGGAAAGGAATAAAGGTAATTGTGGGCGGGGCACCAGTTACCCAGGATTATGCGGATAAAATCGGCGCTGATGGCTATGCCGAAGATGCAATCGGGGCCACGAAACTCGTTGACCAACTTTTAAGGCTTGATGAGTAGCCCACCATATGGTTGTTCAAAAATAAGCGAAGTTATTGATAGAAGAAGAAAACTGGCAGTCTTCCCCATGGTCTGTGCTGACCATTGTGCCTATCTCCAGAAAAAGGCATTTAAAGATGTGGCGACCGATGGCGCAAAATTAGCGGAAGTACTTAATTACGGATATCAATTATACAAATATGATATGGTGCTCGTTTTTTCCGATCCTTATGTTGAAGCTGAGGCGATGGGCTGTGAGCTGGAGTATTCCCCCTATCCTCATATAAAAAGGGTGGGGATTAAGCCTACCAATGATCGGCGGCAAGAGATAATTAGAGCTGCCGAGATACTCAAAAGGAAGGTACCAGTTCCTGTCTTTGTTTCGATCAAAGGACCTTTTACCCTCGCAGGTTTTATTTCCGGGATAGAAAATTTTTTAAAATGGCTCATCCGTAATCCGCAGAAAACATATACTGCGCTCCAAAAAGCGCTCCAATTCCAATTAGATTACCTTCAAGGGTTATTAAAAATTCCAGTCAACATTCTCATCGGTGACCCCCTGGCATCATCAAGTATAATCTCAGCGGATTTCTTTGAAAAATTTGTCTGGGCTCCGCTCCGGGTTTTAATCACTGAGATAAAAAAGAAAGGAGTGCTGGTAGGCGTTCATATCTGCGGGAATGTTCGACCCATCGTCAATCTCCTCGACCAGCTTAATGCGGATATTCTGAGTATTGAAGATATCACTTTAAAAACCAAAACCTTGAAGATGGGGGGTGTTTCAACAATTACCCTACTCCGAGGGACAAATTCAGCAATCCAAAAAGAAATTGAGTCTGCAATAAATCTCGAGCGCTTGATTCTTTCCACATCATGTGATGTTCCCGTAAACACACCGGTCGAAAATATCAAGGCAATGATTGAATTTGCCCGTTCTTATGAGCACTAAATCACCAACTTTATTAACGCTACTCCAGAAGCAGGGGATATTTATTGATGCAGCCTGCGGTGGCAGAGGACGATGTGGACGATGCCGGGTATTGATAAAAGGCGTTTCCAAACCACCGGATGATATTGAAAAAGTCTTAATTCCAGCGCCATTGATAAAAAAGGGTTATCGCCTTGCCTGCCGGTATCAAACAGATAAAATACCTCAATCCTTAAAACTCCCTGTCCCCAAAATTAGAAGATACAAAAGAAGGCGTGATCTCGGAATGGCAATTGATATCGGAACCACGGTACTAAAGGGTGCAGTTGTGGACCTGGAAAAAGGAAGCATTTTAAAGGTCGCGAAGACCTATAACCCCCAGCAGGCCTTCGGAGGCGATGTGATATCCAGGGTGGATTTTGCCAACAATGGTAATTATGAGTTGTTAAGAAGAAGTCTCCAGAGGGGTATCGATGCCTTAAAGATAAATCTTGGGCACTCCAATCCTAATTTCACAGTGATCGTAGGTAATCCAGTGATGATCTCTTTCTACTTGGGAAAGTCAGTGAAAAATTTTGGGCAATTCCCCTTTGAAGGGGAGATTAGAAAGGGGATATATTTAAAAAATCCACCTGGTTATATCTTCGGATGTATTGGTGGTTTCGTCGGCGGTGATACACTCGCTGGCTTGTTTGCCAGTGGATTACTCGATAGAGAAAAACCGGCACTTTATATCGACCTGGGCACGAACGGTGAAATCGCCCTGGTTATGGAGAAAAGAATCTATGTCATATCAACTGCGGCCGGACCTGCGTTTGAAGGTGTTGGATTATCGAGCGGGGTGCTTGCAATACCAGGTGCGATTGACCGAGTTGTTTATTATAAGAATGGCTTTAAGATATCAACGATTGGGAATAAAAAACCAAAGGGATTTTGTGCCTCTGGTTATATCGATCTCATAGCCCAGTTATTAAAATGCGGGCTCCTTTCCGAATACGGAAAGTTAACGAAAGAGTTAGAAATTGCTGGGTTCAAAATAACCCGTTTGGACATAAGAAAACTCCAGTTAGCGATTGGTGCCATTCATACCGGCGTAAAATTCTTGATTGACTATGCTGGAATCACATCCGGAGAAATAAAAAATGCTGTGATCACTGGTGAATTCGGCGCCCATTTAACCCTAGATGCTTTAAAACAGGTGGGGATGGTTCCAACAACTCTGGAAAATCTCCAGATGGAAAAAGACCTACCCCTGCGCGGTGCGGTAAAACTGTTATTAAATGAAATCACTCCCGAAGAAACAGAAACAGTGAGAGAAATAGCGGTACATCTGGAATTGGCACTCCAGAAAGATTTTCAGAGAAGATTTCTCGAAGGTTTGTTTTTAAAACCATGGAACTGATCGGCTATACCTGTTCTTATATTCCTCTGGAAATTTTATCCGCTACCGGGCTAAAACCCTACCGCCTCCTTCACGGAGAGATTTCTCTATCCCAAAAAGGTGAAACCCAAGTCCGTATTGATGCCTGCCCGTTGATAAAATCAAACCTTGGCTTTCTTTTGGAAAATAAAAATAGATTTGCCTGTATCATCGGCGCCACGGGTTGCGATATGTCACGCCGAATGGTAGAAGTAGTAAAAACCTTCACCGATATTCCGGTTTATATTTTTAATAATCCGCGCACTGATAACTTTGAAATTTACAGTAATGAGGTGGATGGACTGGTGAACGAACTGGAACAGTTCTTCCATAGGCGGCTGGATAAAAGTATCATTGAAAAAGAATGTGAAAAATGGGAAAAAATCCGTCAGCACTTGATATCCATAGATGCACACCGCCGCACTCATCCCTCCGCTCTCTCCACCACGACTTTCCACAAGATTGTCAAAGGATATCACCAGGGAAAATTTGAAGAAATCGCCAAGGGGGTTCCCGAAGAGATATCATATAAACCCAGAATTTATTTACTGGGAAGCCCAATTTCCTATGAATCGGGGCCACTTTTGGAATTGATTGAACAGCGTCTTCGGATATGTGGCGATTTTAATTGTGGATTATCACGCGGGATTTATATAAGGGTAACTGAAAAAAGCGTAACAGGATTAAAGAAGGCATATTTTAATCAGCCTCCTTGCATATTTAAAAGACCGAACAAAAGGTATTACGAATGGGTAGAAAAAGATATCAAAGCCACCAAGAGCACCGGCATCATTGCCTTTGTCCTTGATTATTGTGATAATTTTGATTTTGAAATTCCTCAAATGGAAAGATGCCTTCCGCTGCCGATTCTGAGATTAAAAAGTGATTTCTCCTTCCAGAATATAAGCCAGATAAAGATACGCATTGATGCCTTCATTGATGTCCTCGCATCCTTGCGCGGGGGGGTGGTATGAAAAAAATCCGCACGCACGCACCAAGAAAAATTGGCCTTGCTGCCTGGTCAAAACAATTTGATAAAATTGCTGAGGAGACAATCCGGAAATACAAATACTACAATAACGATGAATGGGGCATTTACTTCTCACCCCCTGCCACCTTCATGGTCTATGGACTGCGCGAATTGAAGCGCTTGAAATTTGACAACTCGTTGGAAGCCCTCCGGATGTGGGGGTTTGTTTTTAACGAAACCGAACGATTGTTCCGTGCAAAACAGATAAATAAAAAACTTATCGCCACGATGGGTGACCTGGGGACGGTGCCTGTTCTGGTGATGGCTTTTCCAGATTGTATCCCCTTTTATCCAGAATGTTTATGGTGGACACCATTTTTCAAAGAATCCACTGAACTATTGGATACGGCGAGCAAATTAGGTATTCCAGAAGCAACCTGCTTCTCCCGGGCCGTGGCAGCAGCATTTTATAAAAAAGCCTATTTCCCCAGGCCCGATTTAATAATTGCCTCGACCGGTGCCTCGTGTGATGACTATTCCTGCGTAATGCAGGTGGTAGAGAATATGGGGTATGAAATCTTTTGGGTTGAGACCCCCTGTCGTAAATCGCCCGATTTTTTCCTTAGCCGACCCAAACCTCAGATTCTGGAAAAATCATCTGCCGGATTGGTTTATTCAAAAATCCTTGAGGAATATTTGATAAAAGAATATCAACGCATCTGGCAGGTACTATTCAAACTCACCGGAGTGAATAATCCCCACCGCCTTACAGAAACAATAAAAAAAGTGAATACCTTGCGGCGGATGGTCATGGAGATAAAAAAATTGAATGCCGAAGCAGAAGTGGCTCCTCTTCCTGCTCTGGAATTGATGACGATTGAGTTCGGTAATCTCTACGGCTATGCGGACTTTGATGAATGGGTAGAGATTGTGGCTGCGCTCCATCAACTGGTGCAAAAGCGGGTGGAAAAGGGGCTCGGCGTATTACCCAAAGACGCCCTGCCCATTGCCTGGGTAACCCCGAGTGCCGATCCCTTTTTATTAAATCTTGTTGAGGATCTCGGCTGTCGGGTGGTCGCCACTGAATATGTAATAAACCAATCTCTCGTTCCGATTGAAGAAAACATTGAGCCATTACGGGCTTTGGCACGTTCGTTTATCAACGCCTCACTCATCGGCACTACCGAGGAGCGGGTGAAAAATATTAAAGAAAAAATTACCCAACGGCAGATTAAAGGAGTGCTGATAACTAATATGTTAGGTGCTTCGCACTGTGCGATGGAGACACGTCTCATTGAAAGACTGCTCGGTGATGTTCCAGTATTAGCGATTGATATTCCCGCACCTTTCGGCATCACCCAACAGATAAGGACAAGAATTGAAGCATTTGTTGAGACACTGCGATGAAAGATATTCTCACTCCCCGGGAACGATTTGGCATGCTGGTGATTGACGAAAGACCGGACCGCTGTCCGGTGATACCATTGATCACATCTCATGCAGCAACGATTGCCGGTATTAAATTAAAAAAATATTATACCAACGGAGAAAAGATGGCTAAGGCACAGATAATTGCCCTAGAATTATATCAACACGATGCCATCTCCATATTTTCCGAAGTAGGAATAATCGCTGAGGCGATGGGGTCTGAATTTCAGTATCCCGATAATGACCTGCCGATTTTGAAAAAACCCGCCTTGGTAAATCCGCTTGTGGATAAAATAGTAATTCCAAATCCGAAAAAATCCGCAAGGTTACCGGTGTACCTGGAGGCGATTAAGTATGCCTACAAGGCGATTGGGGATATCGTTCCAATTCTCGCCTACATACCTGCCCCCTTTACCACTGCCATGCATCTGTTACCTCCCGAAAGATTTCTAATTGATATTTTAAAAAAACCTGAAGAGATAAAGACTTTACTTGATGTCGTTCTGGAGGTGACAATAAAATTCTGTTTTGAGGTGATTAATGCGGGCGCCTTACCGATCATCGTCGACCCACTCGCATCGGGCAGTGTCATCAGTCCTGCGGTTTATAAAGAAATAGCTTTAATCTATGAAAAAAGACTGGTTGACTACCTCCACCGCTTTGATTTTGATGTCATTCTCCACATCTGTGGTGATACTTCTCCCTATATTGAAACCATTCCCCAGACCAATGCCGATTTGATAAGTCTGGACCGAGTCAATATGCTGAAGGCAATGGAGAAACTTGCTCATAAAATGCGGTTGATCGGAAATTTTGATACATCGGCACTCTTATTCTCCACTCCTGAGGAGATCTACAAAACTGCAAGCTTAATGGTAGAACAATTGAAATCTGCACGTAAAGGTTATATTATCGCTACGGGGTGTGAGGTCCCGATAAAGGCACCCCGAGAGAATGTCTCTGCATTAATCAAAGCCGGAAAGGAGAAAGGATGGTACTGGGTTTAGATATTGGTTCAATGTATACAAAAGGAGTGTTATTTGAAGGGAAGATAATAAAAAAGATGGTAATCAAAACTGCCTTCAAACCCAGAGAAGCCATCGATGAGGTAAAAAATAGTCTGCAAGGATTTGATAAAATTGTTGCAACCGGTTACGGCAGGGAACTCGTTAGTGATGCTTATAAAATCGTGACCGAGGTTTCGGCTTTTGCCCGGGGCGCAGCCTATTTCAATCCTGAGGTTAAAACTGTCATTGATATTGGCGGTCAGGATAGCAAAATAATAAAAGTGAAGAACGGTCGGGTGGTGAAGTTTGTTATGAACGATCGGTGTGCTGCTGGAACTGGGAATTTTATTGAGAAGATTGCCCAGGCGTTGAATCTCTCTTTAGAAGAGTTTGGTACCCGGGCATTAAAATCCGCACGACCGGAGACGATTGATTCACTCTGTGTAGTAATGGCGGAAACCGAAATTTTAAGTCTGGTTCAGGAGGGCAAAAGACTTGAAGATATTATCTTTGGTGTCTGTGATGCGGTAATCCGAAGGATAGATGGAATTGCCGCCACAATTGGGATAGAAGAACCTGTATTGCTTTGTGGTGGTGGAGCATTAAATCCCGGGCTGGTCCGGGCATTGAAACGCTATTATCCAGCCACGATCGTGCCCGATGAACCACAGTTTGTAGGTGCAATAGGTGCTGCCCTGATCTAACGGCGGATGGATTAATCTCCGCAAAAATCACTTGACAAAGTTAAAATTTTTGGTAAACTGAATAAGGAAGTTTTTTGCACGCATAAAATATTTTTAAAAAATTTAAGTTGTAGAAAAATTTGTTTTTTAATTTAATAATCTATCCTGAAAGGAGGTGTGATGCGGGAAGAAATCATTGCTGAACTTTCCGGCTGCGAACCAGCAGTGATTGGAAAAAAAGAAGTTATTCAAAGGATTTTTTTGCAAGCCCTGGAAGGGTATGATGTGCGAGACATTTTAACTACCGAATTTTCACCGTATGGTTTGACAATCGTGGCAGTCTTAGGGAAATCCCATGCTGTTTTACATACCTTCCCTGAAGAAGGAAGGGTTTCGGTGGATGCCTACACCTGCAGTGGCTACAATATCATTGTGGAAAGATTGGTGGAGTTATTACACCCAAAAGATATAAGTGCGATAAGAATTGCACGTGACCGGGGTTTGGAAGTGGTGAGCGAGGATATCTTTAAGGTCTCATTTCTTCCGGGGCTGGAAGTTGTGTATCGCCCGAAAAAAGTGCTGGCAAGCATTAAGAGCAATCACCAGAAAATTGATATCATAGAGCATGAAAAGTTTGGGAAGATGCTGTTTTTGGATGGTGCTGCACAAGTAGCCGAGAGTGATATTGAAATTTATAATGACGAAATGGTACGGGACCTTCAGATTGCAGGCGAAAAGTGCACAGTTCTGGGAGGCGGCGATGGTTTTCTTGCCCGCCGATTGCTGAATATGGGTGCGCAGGAAGTGATCTGTGTAGAGATAGATAAACAAGTGGCAGATCTATGCCGGGAATGGTTCGGGGTGGGCAATGCCGTGCCAGCAAAGTGGATATATGAAGATGCCTTCAATGTTGATGAACAGATCTTCAAAGACCGCCATGTCTTTTTAGACTTCACCGATATTCCGCTGGGTCATGACGCCCGGACCTTATTTTGGAAGTTGCTCAACAAAGTTGCTGTGTGCAAGAGTGTTACCGTCTATGCCGGAAATATTCTGGATAGCGAAATTGAAAAACTGATCTGTGAAGAACTCCAGAAAAATGCGCTCGCCGTGAAGGTTTGGCACCGGTATATAATAAGTTTTATGGCAATCTGCCGTTTTATAAGAGGAACAAGGATTAACTGAAAAAATTTAAACCTTTTTTTCTATTGTTATCTAATGAATGGTGCCGGTTTATTGACTTTTCACAAAAAAAGAGTAAAATTAAAAGTTAAGGAGGTTTGATGGGTAAGATTAGGGTTGCGATCATCGGTGTGGGCAATTGCGCATCAAGTTTGGTCCAGGGTGTTTATTATTATCGGAATGCCCGCGAGGATGAGTTTATCCCGGGAATTATGCATACCCGGCTTGGTGGTTACCATATTGGTGATATTGAATTTTCCCTGGGAATTGATATTGACAAGAATAAAGTGGGTAAGGACCTGGCAGAGGCAATATATACCAAACCCAACAATACCTATGTCTTCTGCCGGGTGCCGAAATTGAATGTCCCGGTTGTCCGGGGTATGACCCATGATGGACTTGGTTATTATCTCTCCCAGATTATTGAAAAGGCACCCGGTCCAACCGCGGATATTGTCCGGCTGTTAAAAGAAACCAAAACCGATGTCGTGATAAATTTTCTGCCCGTGGGGAGTGAAGAAGCTACAAAATGGTATGTGGAGCAAGTGCTGGCAGCAGGATGTGCTTTTGTTAATTGTATCCCGGTGTTCATTGCCAGTCAAAAATACTGGCAGAAGAGGTTTATTGAAAAAGGGCTACCTGTACTCGGTGATGATATAAAATCCCAAGTGGGCGCCACGATCGTTCATCGCGTTTTAGTGAATCTATTCAATGACCGCGGAGTTAAGTTAGAAAGAACTTCCCAGTTGAATGTAGGAGGTAACACAGATTTTTTGAATATGCTGGAGCGTTCCCGGCTCCAATCCAAAAAGATCTCCAAGACTCAGGCTGTGACCTCCCTTTTAAAGTATGACATCGGCGAGGAAAACGTCTATATCGGTCCTTCGGATTACATCGCCTGGCTTACGGACCGGAAATGGGCATATATGCGGCTGGAAGGGAAAACCTTCGGCGATGTGCCTTTAAACATTGAATTGAAACTTGAGGTCTGGGATTCACCGAATTCCGCGGGTGTGGTGATTGATGCGATTAGGTGTGCAAAATTAGCCCTGGATAATAAATTGAGCGGAGCAATAATTGAACCCTCCAGTTATTTTTTCAAATCCCCGCCTGTCCAATACCCTGATTATATCTGTCGGGAAAAGACCGAAGCCTTTATAAAAAAATACGGCAAAAAGGTTGTAAAGAAACCAGTGGAGAAGAAAAAAACCAAATAATTGATGTCCCGACGCGGTCTTTTTATCACATTTGAAGGGGTTGAAGGTTCAGGGAAGACCACCCAGGCAAAGGCACTCGTGGAGTGGCTTGAAAAACAGGGATTCCCGACTCTCCTGGTGCGGGATCCAGGAACGACCAAGATTGGGGAAAAGATAAGAGAAATCCTGCTCAATCCAGAAAACTCCATCCATCCTAAGTGTGAAGTTTTGCTTTTCCTTGCTGCCCGGAGTCAATTAGTTTATGAAAAGATTCTTCCCGCTCTAATGGAGAGAAAGATGGTAGTCTCTGATAGGTTCTCCGATTCCACCTATGCTTATCAGATATATGGTCGGGATCTACCCGAACGGTTGATCACCATCTTCAATCGCTTTGCGAGTGCTGGGTTGAAACCCGACCTGACATTTCTGGTAGACATCGATATACCTGAAGGATGGGCAAGGGGAAAAAATACCGACCGGATGGAAAAAGAATCCCTCTCCTATCACCAGGCTGTGCGGGAAGGTTATTTAAAACTCGCCCATCGAGCAAAGAAAAGAATAAAGGTTCTTGACGGCCGGAAGTCGGTAACAGAGTTACAAGAAGAGGTCATCAATCATGTAAAAAATTTGCTGATACGAAAGGGGTATAAAATATGAAGAAGATATTCATTCCCATTGCACTTCTTGCCGCGGTCTTCGCGGTTTTAGTCGTCCAATGGCTATGGGCAAGACCGGATACCTACACTTCTTTGAGAATTTTTAATAAGATTCTCAAGGATGTAGAAGATAACTATGTGGACGAGGTAAACCCCGATTCTCTCATCCGGGGGGCGATAAACGGGATGTTGAACTCCCTCAAAGACCCCCACACCCAATACCTGACCAAGGAAGAATACGAACAACTACGGGTAACAACCGAGGGAGAGTTCGGTGGGATCGGTGCCCAGATTGGTAGTCGGGAAGATAAAATCGTTGTAATATCACCCATTGAAGGGACACCCGCTTATCGGGCTGGGCTTCTTCCAGGCGACCATATCCTCATGGTCGATAGCATTCCTACGAAAGGGAAGAGCGTAGACATGGTGGTAAAACAAATCCGGGGCACACCGGGTACTAAGGTCTTGTTGACCATTCAGCGCGAAGGCATACCCGAACCCTTCAATATTGAAATCACCCGAGCGGTAATCAAGATTGAAGCTGTTCCTTATTACGGAATGGTCACCGAAGAGATTGGCTATATCTATCTATCCAATTTCTCGCGGACCGCCGATGCAGAATTCAAAACCGGGCTCGACTCCTTGTTTGCCTGGGGTGCCAAAAAGATCATTTTTGATTTACGGGGGAACTCCGGAGGGCTTTTACAAGAGGGGATTGCCATCAGCGAATTCTTTTTGTCTCCGAATAAAGATATTGTGACGACCAAAGGTCGGATCGAACCCCCCCGCACTTTTAAGTCCCAGAAGTCTTATCCCTACGGAGAATTTCCGATGATTACACTCGTTGATGGGGGAAGTGCTTCTGC
This sequence comes from candidate division WOR-3 bacterium, assembly GCA_039802205.1. NCBI lineage: Bacteria > Pseudomonadati > Caldifarciminota > Caldifarciminota bacterium. The sequence continues at coordinate 3,964 of JBDRWD010000050.1, read as the reverse complement.
GAGCGAAATCGTTGCCGGTGCACTGCAAGACTGGGATCGGAGTTTAATCATCGGCACCAACACTTTTGGGAAAGGGTCGGTCCAGAATGTGATTCCTCTGGAAGATGGTGGGGCATTGAAGCTCACCACTGCTCGCTGGTATACGCCTTCGGGAAGATGTATAGATAAGCCCTATGCAGGAGAAGAGACTACCCAGGTAAGTGCTGCCCGGATTGATTCCAGCAAAAAGAATTTATATATCACCTTGAATCTGAAAAGAAAGGTTTATGGTAACGGCGGGATAACCCCGGATATCATCATAGAGCCGAGAAAATTGACTAAACTTGAAACAGATATCTGGGTTAAGGGCTATTTCTTTGACTTTGCGGTCCATTATACCAGCACCCATAAAAACTTAGAGAAAGATTTTGTTGTTGACGACAAGATGCTTGATTATTTTGCAATTTATCTAAAGGAGAAAAAGAAGATGGATTTTACACCTGCCCAGTTTGATTCTGCGAAAACCGCCATTGCCGAACGGATAAAACAGGAGATCACATTAAACTTGTTCGGGAGGAAAGAGATGCACAGGTATCGGGTGAGTGTGGACCCGTTGGTGAAAAGGGCAGTGGAACTGCTGAAGGAGGTGGAAACTCAAAAGGAACTTTTTCGTCGCGTTAAATGAAGACCTGGATATTCATCCTCTGACACCACGGGCTTTAGGATTGTGGATAGTCTTAGTCTTGTTTACCACTATTTTATTTCTATGGTGGGTGGTAGGTATCCGGCAGAGATCAAAAATTAAAAAAACATAGTCATGTATCGCATAGAAATAAAGAGGAAGAATGATCCACGGGGAAAATTCGTAAAGGAAGATTTTGAAGCCATTGGTTTTAAAGGCATCACCTCCGTGGAAGTTAAAGATGTTTACTACATCTATGATGATATACCCTATCAGGATGTGGTTTACCTTGCCCGTAACCTTTTCTGCGATCCAGTCGTTGAGGAGTTCCGGGTATGCCCAGGCAAGGGTTTTGAGATATTATTCAATCCGGGTGTTACCGACCCTAAAGAAGATAGCATAAAAAAAGCCGCGTTGGATTTGGGAATTACCCTCTCCAATGTCAAGACTGGAACGAATTATATCTTTAAAGGGCGGTTTGACCGGGAAGATTTGAAGCGCAAAGCCAGTTTGTTTCTTTATAATCCATTGATTCAACACATAAGAAGGATCGGCGAAGAGGAATTCAAACCCACGAAGTTGAAATTCACTTGTCTCCGAATCAATCTGGAAACCGACTTAGTGAAATTAAGTCAAGAGATGGGTCTCTCCTTATCTAAAATTGAGATGGAAACTATTAAAAACTATTTTAAAAAATTGAAAAGAGAGCCAACGGATGTTGAACTGGAGACGCTTGCCCAGACTTGGAGTGAGCATTGTCGGCACAAAACCTTTTTGGGTAAAATAAGATTTGGAAATAAAATAATCAATAATCTATTAAAGAATACCATTATGAAGGCGACAAAAGAACTCCGTCATCCCCTCTGTCTTTCGGTTTTCCACGATAATTCAGGCGTGATTGATTTTGATGAAGATTATGGTGTATGTTTTAAAGTAGAAACCCATAACCATCCTTCAGCATTAGAACCTTATGGTGGTGCAGCCACGGGCATCGGTGGTGTGATAAGGGATATCTTGGGAACCGGCCTCGGTGCAAAACCGATAATGAATACCGATGTTTTCTGTTTTGGCAATCCGGATTTAAAGTATCAAGAATTACCGGCAGGGATACTACATCCTAAAAGAATAATAAAAGGGGTCTATCAGGGAGTTCGAGATTACGGAAACCGGATGGGCATTCCCACCACCAGTGGTGCCGTATATTTTGATGATGACTTTTTATACAACCCTTTGGTCTATTGTGGGACGGTCGGCTTGATAAGAAAGGATCGAATAAAGAAAGGGGCAAAACCCGGTGATTTGATATTACTCGTGGGTGGCCGAACTGGCCGGGATGGCATTCATGGTGCTACATTCTCCTCTGCTGAACTCTCCATTGAAGCCGAAAAATCCTGTGTCCAGATTGGTAATCCCATCGTTGAAAAGCGGGTGCTCGATTGTTTGTTAAAGGTAAGTGAATTGGGAATCATCAATTCGGTGACGGATTGTGGAGGAGGAGGGCTCTCCAGTGCTGTGGGTGAGATGGGCAAAAAGATTGGCGCACGCGTTTACCTGGAAAAGGTACCATTGAAATACGAAGGGCTCACGCCCCGGGAGATCTGGATTTCCGAGTCGCAGGAACGGATGATTCTATCCGTCCCCCCCAATAATATTAGAAAGGTAATTAACATCTTTAAGCGTGAAGGGGTGGAAGCCACGGTTATCGGCGAATTCACAAATAATAAAAAGTTGGTCTTATACTACAAAAATGAAAAGGTCTGTGATTTAGATATGAAATTTTTACACGATGGTCTGCCCATGCCCGAGAAGCGTGCTCGAAGAAGACCGACAGTAACAAAAAATCCTCATTTTCTGCCTCCCCGCGACTTGAATTCGACACTCTTGGAAATTGTCGGCAGCCTTAATTGTTGCAGCCGCGAGTGGCTCGTCCGGGAATATGACCACGAAGTCCAGGGGGCGAGTGTTATAAAACCTTTCGTTGGAGTCTATCAGGATGGGCATCAGGACGGAGTGGTTATCAGGCCCCTATTAAATAAAACGAGGGGGATAATCGTCTCCTGTGGGATAAACCCCTCTTATGGAAAGTATGATCCGTATAACATGGCATTATCGGTTATTGATGAGGCATTGAGGAATCTCGTTGCCACAGGCGGTGATATCAAAAAAGCGGCAATGCTTGATAATTTCTGTTTTGCCTCACCGGAAAGAGAAGAAGTGTTGGGGGATATCGTGTTAAGTGCCCAGGGTTGTTATGACGGAGCAAAGGCATTCGGTGTTCCTTTTATATCAGGCAAGGACAGTTTAAATAATGAATACCTGGATACGGAGGGCAAAAGCCATCTCATTCCTCCCACATTATTGATATCCGCGATTGGCATCATTGATGATGTAAGGAAATGTGTTACAATGGACTTAAAGGCACCGGGAAATTTGTTATATCTGGTGGGAATAACTCGCGAGGAACTTGGTGGTTCCGAGTATCTCCGGCATCTCAAACTTCAAGGCGGCAGGGTCCCGGGCGTGAATCTCAAACTTGCACCCCGGATTATGCATAAAATCCATGAGGCAATCATGAATGGACTTGTTCTTTCTTGCCATGACCTATCCGAAGGAGGGCTGGGATTGGCGATCAGTGAAATGGCAATCGCTGGAGATATTGGATGTGCTTTGGACCTTTCCCAAATGAAATTCCAGGGTAAGAATCGACGGGCCGATATTTTACTCTTTTCGGAATCCAATACCCGCTTCCTTGTGGAAGTTCTACCCCAGAATGCCCGGGCATTTGAACGGGTAATGGCACATCTTCCCTTTTCGCCAATCGGCAAGACCTTAGCAGAAAAAAGATTAAAGATTTACCAAGCAAAAAAATTGCTCATTGACCTGTCACTTTCCCAATTAAGGGAACGGTGGAAAAGAAAGATATTATAAAGATCCGCCAGCCATTTGACACACATTTCAATAAATAACTTGTCATCTCCAAAAAAGATTTTTAATTTTCTCGCCAATTTTTTGTGTCGTTTCAAAGCGAAAATGTCACCTTTAACTTCAAAGGTAAAATGTCCCCAGGCGTGGCTCAAACCACGCTCAGAATTGAATCAGAAAGGAGATAGCTTGATTTTTAAACAATTTTTGGTCTCGTTAACTTCAAAGCAAAAATGTCCCCTTGCTCCTTTAAGATTATTTTATTTTACTTAAAGGAGCAAATATGGTTAAACCAACAAAACTATATCAAAAGGCAGGACGTAAAATCATGATCCTGGGCGATGTCAAAAGAGGACTCATCACCCTTAAACACGCCAGCGA